>NZ_LBJU01000126.1:0-253730 GCF_028128835.1 Bradyrhizobium sp. CCBAU 65884
CATCGAGCGCTTCTGTCGTTACAGTGCCCCGGAAAAACAAGACCCGATGTTGCGAACTTCTGGTTCAAGACACTAGTTGGCATCCACCTGGCGCGGAAAGTCTGTCATTTGGTTTCTTCAGCCTTAGCCAGGCACAGATCGCGAAGTTTCGGGGCTTCTCGGGAAAGACTTTGACGATCGCGAAGACCGCGATTTCGGCCCTCGTATAGAACGCAAACGCTAAGGAGCGTTTCAATACTGACGTTCGACGCACGGACGCCAAATGAGTAATACAACCCGCCGATCAGGCAATCATGGAATTTCTCGGACAAGAGAATCACAGTGAAGATGACATTGCCCTTGGCGTCCGTTCGAGTATTTGAGAGGCACCTTGCGTCATCAGTAATTCGCCCCTTGAGATCATCAATAACGTCCTCCGGGATTCCCATGGTCGTGAAGGCGGCTCTGTCAGTCTTCAAGCGAAGGAATACGTTCGTGTCATGAAAAACTGCGATCGAAGCGCTCGCCAGGCTCCGATCGACCTTCTTTCCGGCGGCTCGCGAGATGTCACCTAGAACCTGTTGAACGAGATAGAGACTGTTCATCGAAAGGTTGCCGACATCAAAGAAATTAAGGGTTGGTTCGCCGTTGGACACCGCGATTTCCAGCCCGGTTGATTTATCTCCCTGCCAAATGAAATGGGGAAAGCTCTGCTCCTCCTGAGCGGCGCAAGGCGATATGCCGCACGCAAGCAATGAAAACGAGATCAGCGCGACGGCTATTGCTCGCATGACGATATCCCGACCAGTTTGAGCTTGTCGCCGCCTAACTGAGCAAGTCAGGATATGTCCTATTCCCTGCACATGACCGACGGGAAGGGGCTGAGCATTCGATTGAGCGTTAATGACCCCTCCAATTGGCCCCGGCAAGATCGCGAAAAATGCTCTTGCTGCGCTTCGAAAGCGCGACGCCGGCAAGCGCTCCTTAGCAAATTCATAGGCGGCTACTAACATCGGCAAACTCTTGGCTCGTAGGATGGGTTTCGCTGCGGCGAAACCCATCGATTGGTGAGGGTGGGTTTCGCCAAAAGCTCGACCTGTCCAGCTACAGATTCCGGTGCAGGAAGTCCCCGATCTCAACCTTGATCCGTCGGTGGACCGCTGCCCGGTCGACGCCGGGAGCATCCTTGCAGACGGCGGGCGCCTCAGCTTCCAGCGCGGGAGGGCATGGTCCGAAAAATATGAAATGGCCGCCCGGTATGGTCTCTTGCCGCGGCGGACGAGGCAATCCCGCCGCAAGAGCGAGGATATTGCTGTCAGCCTTGAGAGCACTGCTCTCCGCACGATAGAGCAACGTCGGCATTTCCAGCGACGCTAACCCGTCCCGATCGAACAAGGAGCCCCACGGCTCCAACAGCACGAGTGCTTTCACGGCGAGCGCATCCGGCGATCTCCTGCCGACGGCGTTGGCCAGGGAGCCGTCAGTCGGGACGCCGTCGCAGGCCAACGGGTCGTCTGTGCGGTCTCGGCAGTAGGTCGCCAAGTGAGCCAGGCTGGGAGCTGCGCCCGCAACGATCAGTGTGACAGCGCCGCCGTAAGAGAATCCCATCATGCCAAGGCGAGTTGGATCGGCATGCGTCGCGAAGCGGGGATCGGCCAACATGGCATCGAGCGCCTTGTGGATCTGGCGTGGTCGATCTTCGAGCGCCTCGCGAGGACGCTTGGATCCCGGGTGAAACGGCGCGACCACGACAAAACCTTCTCGCGCCAACGACGTCAAAAGATCGGCATAGGGCAGGGGAGTGCCTCCCGCTTTGATCGTTCCTCCTCCGCCGTGCGAAAAAAGCACGATCGGAAAACGTGCTCCGGCCGCTATCGGCGCGTCACGACCAGCGGCAACAATGTGGGGGCCATCCTGAAAGGGAGGTTCGGCCACGTCGGTCGGATACGCAACCAATGCGTCAAAGGGGATAGTGTCCTGCACCGTGATGCGCGTGACGCCTGCGTGAAATGGCTGAGCATCGGATTTCGCGGATGGGCCTGCGACCAGCAGTGCCAGCATGAGAAACAAGACGCGCAAGGCCAGGACTCCAGGTTGAAACCTGCTGCGATCTTAGATGGTAGGATAGGTAGAGCGAAGCGAAACCTATCGATTGATGTCGGGGGATGTTTTTTCGAGTTGCTGACGGAATCCGGGAGGGCCGCAGGGCACGCGCGATGGATGCTGGGTTCGTGCTGCGCGTGGAATGGCGGCGAGTGGCGCGGCGAGTGGCGGGTCAAAATGACCCGTCGGGCAAAACACCAGAACACCCGTCAATCCCTCCTCGCAAAAATATTCCACTTTTCAGAATTTCGGATTTATGGCATAGAGCGGTCATCCCGGCCCTCCCAGAGGGGCGCTTCGCGATCGTCACGAGATGCGGGCCGGGGTGCGGTGGACGCGGTAGCGCCGGCGCGGAAGGCGATGACAGGGGCGGGAGACCGTTGAGTCATGCGCGACGCGGTACGACACGGCGCGGTCACAGCGGTCTTGTTGATGGTCGGGGGCACGCACATGGAGCCCCGGATACTGAGGCAGGGCCGTCCGCGGACGGAGAAGTCGTGTGGTCCTGACGCCCGGGGTTCTGGCGTCAAGGCTTGCGGTGATGTGGCGGCCAACCGGTGCGCACATCGATCAGCTGCAAGGTGACGGGGGCAATAGTGCAACGCTCCCCGGGGAGAGCACGAAGGACACCGTTAAAACCATCCGCGCAGGGAAGGCCGGGCGACCGGCAACACCTGTAGTCCACCCCGTGTGCGTTTTCCATGCACGCGGACCGCGGGTGCCGCCGGCGCCCGGCCTTCCCTGCGCCCTCTGGTCCAGTTGAGGGCGGCGACGATCAGCAAAACTCGGGCGAAAGAAGCCGCGGGAATGCGAAGGTGTGTCTGCGATGGAGAGCGCGAACTGCAAGAGCAAGCTGCTGCCGCACACTCCGTCATTGCGAGCGCAGCGAAGCAATCCCCGCGGAAAGATTCTGGATTGCTTCGCTGCGCTCGCAATGACGGCGAGGGAGAATGACTCGATCTCCTCTCGTGCCCCGGACGCAGCGCAGCGTCCCTTCGACGATGCGCTGCAGAGCCGGGGCCCATGCATCGACACGGCACGCGGCTGCTGGGTCCCGGCTCTGCGCAGCAGCGCAAAGAGCGCTGCAGCGCGTCCGGGACACGGACCGCCGGCACAACGACCTACAAAAGAGAAGGCCCGGTCGCGATCGCGGCCGGGCCTTCGTGGTGAGAGTTGATTGTCCCGCTTAAGCCGCAGTCGAAGCCTTCTGCGCGGCCTTCGCCTGCGCGGCCTCGGCCTCGTCCTTGCGGATCTCCGACAGGCGCTTCTGCACTTCCGCCGAGAAGATGTACTGCGCCGGGCGCTGCTTGCTCATGTCGATCTCCGGCGCCATCGGACCGGAGGTCCTGATGCCGCGCAGCGACACCCACATCGCCTTCAGCGGGTTGTTGAGGGCTGCGGTGGCCGCCGTCGGCTCGTAGCCGCAATGGGCCATACAGTCGGCGCACTTCTCGTACTTGCCGGTGCCGTAGGTTTCCCAGTCGGTGGTGTCCATCAGCTCCTTGAAGGTCTTTGCGTAGCCTTCACCGAGCAGATAGCAGGGCTTCTGCCAGCCGAAGATGTTGCGCGCGGGCATGCCCCACGGCGTGCACTCGTATTCCTGGTTGCCGGCGAGGAAGTCCAGGAACAGGCCGGAATGCATGAAATTCCACTTCTTGCCCTTGCCCATCGCAAAGACGTCGCGGAACAGCTTCTTGGTCTTGGTGCGGTTGAGGAAGTGCTCCTGGTCCGGCGCGCGCTCATAGGCGTAGCCCGGCGACATCGAGACGCCGACACCGAGCTCGACGGTGAGGTCGAGGAACTTCGCGATCTCCTCGGCCGGATGGCCGTCGAAGATGGTGGCGTTGACGTTGACGGTGAAGCCGCGCGCCTTGGCTGCCTTGATCGCGGAGACGGCGCGATCGAACACGCCCTTCTGCGACACCGCCTTGTCGTGGTGGTCCTTCAGGCCGTCGAGATGCACGGAGAAGAACAGATAAGGGGAGGGCTCGAACAGGTCGAGCTTCTTCTCGAGCAGCAGCGCGTTGGTGCAGAGCGAGACGAACTTCTTGCGCTCAACGAGGCCGCGCACGATCTCGCCGATCTCCTTGTGGATCAGCGGCTCGCCGCCGGGAATGGCGACCATCGGCGCGCCGCACTCGTCGGCCGCGTCCCAGCACTCCTGCGCGGTCATGCGGCGGTTGAGGATCGCATCGGGATAATCGATCTTGCCGCAGCCGACGCAGGCGAGGTTGCAGCGGAACAGCGGCTCCAGCATCAGCACGAGCGGATAGCGTTTGCGGCCAAGCATTTTCTGCTTGAGCAGATAGGCGCCGATACGCATTTCCTTGAAGAAGGGGATAGCCATTACAAAGTTTCTTTCTGGGCTTGGAATTCGGGTGGGTCAGCTCGCAGCCAATTGGGCCGGAAGCCGGAATTCGATGTTTTCCTCGCGGCCCGGCAGTACCTGGACCTTGACCGGTCCGATCCGCCGCATCGCTTCGATCACGTCATCCACGAGTACCTCGGGCGCCGAAGCGCCGGCCGTGATGCCGACAGTCCTGGCATTCTTCAACCACTCCGGATTGAGCTCGCTGCCGTCGGCAATCAAATAACTCGCGACGCCGGCCTCGGTGCCGATTTCGCGAAGCCGGTTCGAATTCGAGCTATTGGCAGCGCCCACCACCAAGATCACGTCGACCAGCTTGCTCAAGTCCCTTACCGCAGATTGGCGGTTCTGTGTCGCATAGCAGATATCCCGGATATCCGGACCTTGAATATCTGTAAAGCGGGTCTGAAGGGCCGCGATGATATCCTTGGTGTCGTCGACCGACAGGGTGGTCTGGGTGATGTAGGCCACTGGCGTATCGGCCGGCAGCGTCAGGGCCGTAACCTCTTGAACGCTTTGGACAAGCAGCACGGGGGCGGGAACCTGGCCCATCGTGCCCTCGACCTCGGGGTGGCCGGCATGGCCGATCAGGATAAGTGTGCGGCCCCTGGTGATGTAGCGCTTCCCCTGATTGTGAACTTTCGTGACCAGCGGGCAGGTGGCATTGAGCACGGGAAGGTCGCGCGCGGCGGCCTCCTCCTCGACGCTGCGGGCGACGCCGTGAGCGCTGAAGACCGTCACCGCCTTCGGCGGGACCTCGGACAGCTCCTCGACGAAGATTGCCCCTTTGTTCTTCAGGCTCTCGACAACGTACTTGTTGTGCACGATCTCATGGCGCACGTAGACGGGCGGGCCGTACTTCTCCAGCGCCCGTTCCACGATCTCGATCGCACGCACCACGCCCGCGCAGAAGCCGCGCGGCTGCGCCAGATAAACTTCCATTGGACGTCCATCACGCAAGTTGCACCAATCCGCTTCGCAAGTTCCCGGCGGCACCCCGATACTGACCAATGCGTTGCAATATCCGCACCATCGGTCCCCGCACGCGGTAGCCACCCACCCCCGTCGGGGCTCCGGCGCATGGAGGCGCAATACTTTGTGTCAAAAAATCGGCGGTAAGGAAAGTCCGAATGGACCCGGGTTCCCCGCTAGGCCAATTTTGCGGTAATATAGTAGAGACGAGGGTGTATGCAAGCCAGCGACATCAGTGACCAGCCCTTGGTCACGTTCCCGCCTCAACTCCCCGGCTATACCGACCGCCCCGCATGATTTTGCCACGGTCTTCCGCCGTTTACCTCGAACCTTCTGGCGGCGAGAGCCTCTCAAAACAGCAATAGGTTTCGCCGGGAACTCCGATAAACAGCGGGCGTTTCCGGCAAGCTGTTAACCGCAGAAAGAAAAGAAGTGCTGCAAAGCGTAGTCGTTGCCATCGTCAGGGCCTGCACCCGGTTTGCCTCCCTCGTCGTCGTTCTCGGGCTCCTGCTGTCGGTGGGAGCGGGCTATTACGCTGCGCGCCACTTCGCCATCAACACCGACATCAATTCGCTGATTTCCCAGAATCTCGACTGGCGCAAGCGTGACCAGCAGTTCGACAAGGCGTTCGATCAAAACGAAACGATCCTCGCTGTGGTCGAGGCCCGGACCCCGGAGATGACGAGCGCAGCGGCCGACGCGCTCTATGCCAGGCTGAAGGACGACAAGACCAACTTCCAGTCTCTGCAGCAACTCGGCAGCGGCGAGTTCTTCGAAAGGAACGGACTGTTGTTCCTGCCGACCGAAGAGGTCGGCAAGATCACCAGCCAATTCGAATCTGCAGCGCCCCTGATCGAGATCATGGCTGGCGATCCCTCGATCCGCGGCCTGACCGGCGCGCTGGAGACGGGACTTGCCGGCGTCAAGCGCGGCCAGGTCAAGCTCGACAACACCGAGCGTCCGTTCAACCTGATCGCGCAGACGGTCGAGACCGTGCTCAACAAGGGCAATGCGAGCTTCTCCTGGCGCGAGCTCGTCAGCGACGAGCCGCTGAAGGATTCGGACAAGCGCGCCTTCATCGAGTTCAAGCCGATCCTCGACTACAACGCGCTGGAGCCCGGCAAGGATGCCACCGACGCGATCCGCAAGGCCGCGGCCGATCTCGATTTTCCGACCAAATACCAGGCGCGGGTGCGGCTGACCGGCCCAATCCCGATCGCCAACGAGGAATACGCCACGGTTCAGGAAGGCGCCGTCGTCAACGGCGTCGGCACGGTTCTCGTCGTGCTGCTGATCCTGTGGCTGGCGCTGCATTCGGCGAAGATCATCTTCGCGGTGTTCGTCAATCTCTTCGTCGGCCTCGCGCTGACGACCGCGGCCGGCCTGATGATGGTCGGATCGTTCAACCTGCTGTCGATCGCGTTCGCTGTGCTCTTCGTCGGCCTCGGCGTCGATTTCGGCATCCAGTACAGCGTCCGCTACCGCTCGGAGCGCTTCAAGCACAACGACCTTTCGGGCGCGCTGGTGCTGGCGGCGAAGCGCTCGGCGGTGCCGCTGTCGCTCGCGGCGATGGCGACTGCGGCCGGCTTCCTTTGCTTCATGCCGACCGACTACAAGGGCATCGCTGAGCTGGGCCAGATCGCCGGCGTCGGCATGCTGGTGGCGTTCCTCTCCTCGATCACCGTTCTGCCGGCCATGCTGAAGCTGCTGAACCCGCCCGGCGAGAAGGAGCCGGTCGGCTACGCCTTCCTGGCGCCGCTCGATCACTTTCTGGAGAAGCACCGCGTGCTGGTCGTGGGCGGCACGCTGCTGCTGGCGCTCGCCGGCCTGCCGCTGCTCTATTTCATGAAGTTCGACTTCAATCCGATGAACCTGCGCAACCCGAGGGCGGAATCGATCGCGACCTTCCTCGACCTGCGCAAGGATCCCAACACCGGCGCCAATGCCATCAACGTGATGACCACGTCCGAGGAGCAGGCAAGGCAGGTCGAGGCGAAGCTCGAGAAGGTCCCCGAGGTGCTCCGGGTGATGTCGCTCAACAGCTTCGTGCCCCAGGATCAGCCGCCGAAGCTGAAACTGCTCGCGCAGGGCGCCAAGGTGCTGAACCCCGCACTCAACCCTGATCAGATCGATGCGGCGCCGACCGACAAGGAAAACGTCGAGGCGCTGAAATCCTCGGTCGACAATCTGCGCCGGACCGCGGGCGATGCGAAGGGGCCGGGCTCGATCGCCTCGCGCCGTCTGGCAGACGCGCTCGAAAAGCTCGCCAATGGCGACGAGGCCACGCGCAACAGGGCGCAGGACGTGTTCGTCACGCCGATGAAGGTCGTGTTTGACCAGCTCAGGAACGCGATGCAGGCCGGGCCCGTCACCCTGAGTTCACTGCCATCCGATCTCGTCAGCGCCTGGAAGAGCAAGGACGGCATCATCCGCGTCGAGGCGCTGCCCAAGGGCGATCCCAACGACAACGACACGCTGCGCAGATTTGCGGCGGCGGTGCTCGTTGCCGAGCCGACCGCGATCGGCGGGCCGGTCTCGATCCTGAAATCCGGCGATACCGTGGTGAAGGCATTCATCCACGCCGGCATCTACGCGCTGCTGGTGATCGGCCTCTTGCTGTGGATCACGCTGCGCCGCTTCGTCGACGTGCTGATGACGCTGGTGCCGCTCCTGGTTGCCGGCGCGGTGACGCTCGAGATCTGCGTGTTGATCGGCCTGCCGCTCAACTTCGCCAACATCGTCGCGTTCCCGCTGCTGCTCGGCGTGGGCGTCGCCTTCAAGATCTATTATGTCGTGGCCTGGCGCTCGGGCAGGACAAATCTGCTCCAGACCAGCCTGACGCGCGCGATCTTTTTCAGCGCACTGACGACGGCGACCGCGTTCGGCAGCCTGTGGCTGTCGAGCCATCCCGGCACGTCCAGCATGGGCAAGCTGCTGGCACTTTCGCTGGTGACGACGCTCGCCGCCGTGTTGCTGTTCCAGCCGGCCCTAATGGGCAAACCCCGCAATCTCAGGGAGTAGGCAGATGTCGCCGACCGGGTCGGCGGAACCCTTCTGACTCGGCTTTGCGAGGGCGGTGGCGCTCTTCGGGGCCGCCGCAGCCGGAGCAGGCGCCGCTGTCGCGCCCATCGTGCCCTGAGCCTTCGGTGCCGCGCCGGTGGACTTGGGCGCGCCCTTGGCCATGGCATTGGCGGTGCTCGAGGGGATCGGCGGTCCGACTCGCGTCCAGGTCTCGCCGCCGCAGAGGAAGCCCATTACGCAGCCCTTGATTTCGAGCTGGTCGGCACCGGCCGGCGTGATGGTCGCGCTATAGAGCTGGCCGTCCTTGGCGTTGTAGACCTGCCCTTCCCACTGATCGGCGCCGGGTTTCTTCTTCATGTCGATCAGCGTCGCCATGCCCAGTGTCGGCCTGGTCTTTTTCGAGGCATCCGGATTGTTCTCGTCGCGGCCGCCGGGCTGCTTTTCCCAGGAAACGGCGCCCCACATGCTGCCATTGCATTGGGCGACGCGAATGTTGGCGACGCCGTCGGCAACCCGCCAGTCGCCGGTGGGATCGGCGGCGAGCGCCGGGGTCAGGCAGGTGTAGCCGCCAGCCAGTATTAGTCCGGTGTAAAGGGCTAAACGCATGATAGTTCCTTGGCAGTGCAACATGGGCTAAAGCTGTGCTTGCGAAGATGGTCCGAAAAAGGGCAAAAGGCCGCACAGACCGTTTTCAGTAACGGTCCCTTTTCAGTTGACGAGACGGCCCTCAACCGAAGTATGTAACGGATGCACAGCCCAAATCCAGACATGTCTGAGCTTTTCGCGGACCGTCAGGCCCAGCGCAGCGCCCTGCATAATCGGTATCTGAACGAGCAGTTCGTTCGGGTTCTGAAGACCATCGGCTACGATGTCGGCTTCCAGAAGGGGCAGGGGCAGTATCTGTACGATCGCGACGGCGCGCGCTATCTCGACTTGCTGTCCGGCTTTGGCGTGTTCGCGATCGGGCGCAATCACCCGGTCATGCGCGACGCCCTCAAGAGCGTGCTCGATGCCGACCTGCCCAACCTCGTCCAGTTCGACGTCTCCGTGCTCGCCGGCGTGCTCGCCGAGCGGCTGCTGAAATATGTCCCCTATCTGGACAAGGCGTTCTTCGCCAATTCCGGCGCCGAATGCGTCGAAGCTGCGATCAAGTTCGCGCGCGGCGCCACCGGCCGCCCGGGCATCGTCTACTGCGCCCACGGCTATCATGGCCTGACCTATGGCGCGCTGTCGCTGACGGGCGATTCGAATTTCCGCACCGGCTTCGAGCCGCTGCTGCCCGGCTGCACCTCGATCCCGTTCAACGATCTGGCCGCGCTGGAAAAGGCGCTGGCCTCGCGTGAGGTCGCAGCCTTCGTGGTCGAGCCGATCCAGGGCAAGGGCGTCAACATGCCCACCGACGAGTTCCTGCCGGGCGCGGCCGCACTCTGCAAGAAATACGGCACGCTGTTCGTCGCCGACGAAATCCAGACCGGCATGGGCCGCACCGGCCGTTTCCTCGCGGTCGAGCACTGGAACGTCGAGCCCGACATGGTGCTGCTGTCGAAGTCGCTGTCGGGTGGCCACGTGCCGGTTGGCGCGGTGCTGACGCGCAAGGCCATCTTCGACAAGATCTTCAACCAGATGGACCGCGCGGTGGTGCACGGCTCCACCTTCTCCAAGAACGACCTCGCGATGGCCGCGGGCATCGCCACGCTGGACGTGATGGAATCCGAGAAGCTGATCGAGTCTGCCGCCAAGCGCGGCGCCGAGCTGCGCCTCGCACTGACGCGCATGGTGCCCGGCTATGAGCTGATGAAGGAAGTGCGCGGCAAGGGTCTGATGATCGGCGTCGAGTTCGGCCCGCCGAAATCGCTGCGGCTGCGCGCCTCCTGGAACGTGCTGGAGACCGCCAACAAGGGCCTGTTCTGCCAGCTCATCACCGTGCCGCTGTTCAAGGATCACAAGATCCTGACCCAGGTCGCCGGTCACGGCAGCCACACCATCAAGCTGCTGCCGCCTCTCACCATCACCGAGGAAGACTGCAGCTGGATCGAGAAGGCGTTCGACGACGTCATCGCCGGCAGCCACAAGGTCCCCGGCGCGATCTGGTCGCTCGGCAAGACGTTGGTGGACAACGCAGTGCGACGGTCGGCGTAAGGTCGATCGCTCAGGCCGCCTTGGGCTTGTTAACTGTCTCGATGCGATCGAGCGCCTTACCGAGATCGCGCCTGGCGATCTGGATGTCGTAATCGTTCTGAAGATTGAGCCAGAGCTCGGCCGTCGTGCCGAGCGCCTTCGCAAGCCGAAGTGCGGTGTCGGCAGTGATTCCAGTCTGCTCACTCGCAATCCGCTCGATTCGCGTGCGCGGCAGGCCGCAGGTCTTGGCGAGCGCGCCAGCGGACATGTCCAGCAGGATCAGAAACTCTTCCCGCAGAACCTCACCAGGATGCATGGGCTTGAGTTTTTTGGCCATCGGCTGCCCAAATTTCACTTGCTCAATGCCAAAGCTTAGTTGCGATCGTCGAGATCGCCAACAAGTATAGGTAAGCGCAGGGCGATTTGGAGACGGCTCGGTGTTTTGTTGTCAGGGCTTCGGAAATCTGGTCGCGAACGCAGGCGAGCGTGGAATGTCAGTGGCCATTTCCCGAAAGCCCGGCGGCTTCCGATTTGACCTTCAATCTCGCGCGGTCACGAAAAGCGGGGAAGATCTCCTGTCGACGCAGCGGGCGCGGCTAAGGATTGAGGGTGATGTTGCCAACGTCACCCTCTCATCGGCCATCGTTCTCAGTTTCTGTCCGTTCTGCGGAACCCCGGTACACAAGCTGTTCACACCTTCGACCTTGCGCGGTCTCTCTGATCTGGCAGAGCGGCACAGCGAATATTCCATGGGCGTGTCGTAGGGCCGAATCTACCCCTCCACATTCGACTTCATCGCCGCCTCGAACTTGTCGACGAACTCGGCGAGCTCGTCGGCGCCGATGTCGCTGACGGCCCAGAAGTTCAGGCCGCGCTCGCCCCAGCGGCGGCAGTTGAAGCCCTGCATGGTCTGGGTCTTCGGCGGCTGGTGCTCGGTGCTCGATGTCTGTGCCACGAACAGGTTGATCACGTGCTGGCGACGCTTGTAGACGACGGCGCCGATGGCGCGGGCGTCGATATAGTCGAGCCGGCCTCCGACCAGCGTAAAACCCTGCGCGGTGAGGTCGATCACGGGCGGGGCGACGTCGAGCTTGCCGTTGAACCACGGCTTGACGGTGTGCTGGTCGGTCGAGATCACGTCGGTGAGGTGGCCGGCCTGCAGCGAGCGCAGATGCGCGGAGACGACCTCCGAGAGGATGCGCTGCTGGTCGTCCTGGCGCAGCACGATGGCGACGATTCCGGTTGCCGCGAGCGCGGAGACCGCCGAGCCCATCGCAAAGCCGCGCAGCACGGAGCGGCGGCTCGGCTGGGGCTGCGGCTTCGGCAGCGAGGCCTCGATCTTGTTGCGCAGGCTGGTGGGCGCGACGTAGCGCAAATTGGTGTCGGCAAGCACGCGCTGCATTTCGCGCTGTGCGGCCAATTCCGCAGCGCACCCGGGGCAGCCCGCGATATGGGCTTCGACCTCGCGCGCATGGCCGGCGTCGAGCTCGCCGTCCAGCAGCGCGTGAAGCATGATCCTTGCTTCGTCGCAGGTCATTTCGCTTGCTCCTCTTCCGCCGTCCAGGCCGCGCGCAGCAGGGCACGGGCGCGAGCGAGGCGGGACATCACGGTGCCGATGGGCGCGCCGACGGCTTCTGCGATTTCACGATAGGACAGGTTGTTGATCTCGCGCAGCACAAAGGTTTCCTTGAACGGTTCGGCGAGCGCCTCGATCAGCTTGCGGATGGCGCCGGCATCGCGGCTGCGCAGCACTTCGGTCTCCGGGCTCGCCTCGCTCTCCTGCCAGATCGGCGTCTGCTCGGCGGCGCCGGGCGTATCCTCGAACGCGCTGGGCCTGTGCGCACGACGGGCGTATTCTGCGTTGCAGACGTTGCGCAGGATCGCGAACAGCCATGGCTTCATCGCCGGCCCGCGATAGCTGTCGAAGTGCTTCAGCGCGCGCAGATAGCACTCCTGCACCGCATCTTCCGCATCGGAGGCGTCGCGCAGCAGATAGCGCGCGAGCGTGTAGACGTCGTCGAGATGGGGCAGCGCCGCTTCGCGAAAACGCCGGGCCTTGTCTGGATCGTCGCTTGTCGGTGGCATCGCCGCTCGCTTTGCCGTTTCGCCTGATGTCGCCGGGGACGCAGGAGCCCGGCCGGCGTGGGACCACCGGCCGGGCAAGGCGTTGATGCCTTGGTTGGAGACGTTACTCAACCTTGATCATCCCCGTCATGTGCGGGTGCATCGAACAAAAATATTTGTAGTCGCCCGCGTTGATGAAGGTGAACGAGAACTTGTCGTCGGTGTCCAGGGTCTTGGACCTGAACTTGCCGGCCGACACGATGGTGTGCGGAATGTCGTCCCGGTTGGTCCAGGTCACGGTGGTGCCGGTCTTGATCTTGAGCTCGGCCGGCTGGAACACGAAATTGTCGATATGAATGTCCATGTCGTCGGCACGGGCCTTTGTTGCGGGCAGCAGGATGGCCGCGGCCAGAGCAAGTCCGAGATCGACGCCGAAGTCGCGGCGGTTGAGTGTCTTCATTGTCAGCTTCCACCCTAGCCCTGGAGCGGCGTGTCGATGATCGCGAGCCGCTGCTCGTTCTGCTTGAAGTTGATGCTGGCAACGCCGAGCATGGAGCGCAGTCTTGTGTCCTCAACCTTCATCGGTCCGGGCGAGGGGGCAGCTCCCGGCGCTGGCTGCGGAAAGGCGGTCGAGCGCGCGGTGTGGAAGGTGACGTTACCCTCGACCTTCTGCATCACCTGGTGGATGTGCCCGTTCAGCACGGTGACCGAGCCGAAGCCTTTCACCTGTTCCAGCGCGCGGCCGCCGTCTTCGGTGCCCCAGCCCCATTCCGGATAGACGGTCCAGAGCGGGATGTGCGCGAACAGCACGATCGGCGTCGATTTCGACTTGCCGCGCAGATCGTCCTGGAGCCAGGCGAGCTGCTCGGCGCCGAGATTACCAAGACCCCCGGCCTTGAGGTCGACGACGTTGACGAGGCCGATGAAGTGCACGCCGCCGGCGTCGAACGAGTACCAGCCCTGGCCCTTGGTGCCGCGCCCGTAACGCTCGCGATAGAACTTCACCTCCTCGTCGAGGAAGTCATGTTCGCCGGGCACGTAGTGCACGTCGAGCTTGCTCTGCGAGATGATGCGCTCGGCATTGTCGAACTCGGCGGCCTTGGACAAATGCGTGATGTCGCCAGTGTGGATCATGAAGGACGGTTTGGCCGGCATCGCGTTGATCTTGCCCACAGCCTCCTCCAGCGTGCCGAGTGCGTTGGGATTGGCCGGCTTGTCAAAGCCGACATGGCTGTCGCTGATCTGGAGGAAGCTCATGCCGGGCGCTGCTGCGGTCGCGGCCTGCGCGGAATCGATGATGCCGAGCGAGCGCGGCACGCCGCCGGTGACCGTCCAGAGCACCCCGGTGCCGGCCCAGGTCATGCATTCCAGCACCTTGCGGCGGCTGACGCCGTCGCCCCCGTGATCATGTCCGCTCATCGCGCATCTCCGCTTGCCCGGAATTGGGCGTTGGAGAGGTGATTGGGGGAGGCGGGGACTTATTCGCGGGAGGTGTTGACGATTTCGTGAGGGCGGCTCGTGTCCCGGACGCAACGCAGCACCTCTTGGTGATGCGTTGCAGAGCCGGGACCCGGAAGGCCTCACGTTACGCGGTGAGATGGGCCCCGACTCAGCAGCGCACCACTGCGTGGCGCGCCGCGTCCGGGGCACGAGACCTACTTCGCGAATTCTCGCACAGCCTCCACCACGGCCGTGGGCGCTTCCTGCGCCACACAATGCCCGGCGTCCTCGAACACCATCGTGCTGACCTGCGGAATCAGCGTCACCGCGCGCCGCGCCATCTCCCAATAGATCGGCCCCGACTTCGCAGCGGTCGTGACGCGCACGGGACAGTCGATCTCGGCGAGCAACCCAAACGGATTACCGCGGGCATCGCCAACGTAAACCTGCGCCATCGCTTCGTAGATCGGGCGCAGGATCGCCGCCTCGGTCTCCGGTGTACAGCAGAGCCGCACCCGGCCATTCTCCAGCGGCACGAAGCCGTGGCGCACATAGGCTCGAAGCGAGGTCACGGTCCAATCTGCAAACGCTGGCGCGGTGCGATAGCGTTCGAAGACGGCATCGGCACTGTCGAACTCGGCGCGTCGACGTAGCGTGCCCTCTACTCGCGATAAGGATTCCTCGTCCAACCCTCCGGCGCGCGCCGCGCGCGGGTCCATGATGGTCGGCTCCATCACGAACAGGCGTGTGAAGCGTCCGGGCAAGAGTTTTGCCGCGAGCAGGAGATCGGTCGCGCCCGCACTGTGGCCGATGCCGTAGACGTCTCGCAAGCCGATCGCATCGACCACCCGGCAAACATCCTCCGCATAGTCCAGGAAATGATGGGCGCCGGGCTTGTGGCTGGCGCCGTGGCCGCGGCGGTCGAGTGCATAGACGGTGTAGGTCGATGCAAGCTCGCGCGCGACTTCGTCCCAGACGTCGGCGACGAAGCCGGTGCCATGAACGAGCAGGGCAGGTGGCTTGCCGCTCTCGCCCCATTGCAGCATGGCGATCTCTGCGGCGGCCGGGCCGATTGAAAAGCGGTGGGGATTGATCATGGCGACAGGATGCTACTTCGCATCCTCCAGGATCATCGCCGCGCCTTTCTCGGCGATCATCGCCGTCGGCGTGTTGGTGTTGCCCGACGTGATGGTCGGCATGATCGAGGCGTCGACAATGCGCAAGCCGCTGAGGCCATAGAAGCGCAGCCGCTCGTCGACCACGGCCATCGGATCGCTTACGGCGCCCATCTTCGCCGTGCCGACGGGATGGAAGATGGTGGTGCCGATATCGCCGGCAGCCTTTGCGAGCGAGGCATCGTCGTCGCCGACGGAGGGGCCGGGCAGATATTCGCTCGGGCGATATCGTGCCAGGGCCTTCTGCTGCATCAGGCGGCGCGTGGTGCGGATGGCGTCGGCGCCGACCTGGCGATCGTCGTCGGTCGACAGATAATTCGGCGCGATGATCGGCTTCTCGTCAGGGCTCGCCGAACGCAGCCGCACGGTGCCGCGCGAGGTCGGCTGGAGATTGCAGGCGCTGACCGTGATGGCGGGGAAACGGTGCAGGGGATCGCCGAACTTGTCGAGCGACAGCGGTTGCACGTGGAACTGGATGTTGGCGCGTGCGCGTGTCGCATCGGAGCGCGTGAAGATGCCGAGCTGCGACGGCGCCATGGTCAGGGGACCGCGGCGGCGGAAGGCGTAGTCGAGCCCCATCAGGCCGCGGCGGAACAGATTGTAATAGGTCTCGTTCAGCGTGCGCACGCCCTCGACCTTGTAGATCGCACGCTGCTGGAGGTGGTCCTGCAGATTGCGGCCGACGCCGGGCTTGTCCATGACGATGTCGATGCCGAGCGGCGACAGCCAGTCGGCGGGCCCGATACCGGAGCGATGCAGCACCTGCACCGAGCCGATCGAGCCGGCCGACAGGATCACTTCGCGTTTCGCACGCGCTTCGATCATCTCGCCGTTCTGGATGAAGCGCACGCCGACGGCGCGGCCCCGCTCGATGATGACGCGGTCGACCAGCACATGCTTCTCGAGCCGCAGGTTCGGGCGCCTCAAGGCGGGCTTGAGGAAGCCGCGTGCCGACGACCAGCGACGGCCGCGCTTCTGGTTGACGTGGAAATAGCTGGTGCCTTCATTGTCGCCGGTGTTGAAATCCGGGATGCGCTTGATGCCCATCTCCTCGGCGGCATCCCCGACGGCATCGAGAACATCCCATGACAGCCGCGGCGCCTCGATGCGCCAGCCGCCCCCGGCGCCGTGATGCTCGCTGGCGCCGAGGAAGTGATCCTCGAGCTTCTTGAACAGCGGCAGCACGTCGTCATAGCCCCAGCCGGTCATGCCGAGTTGCCGCCAGTGATCATAATCGGCGGCCTGGCCGCGCATCGAGATCATGGCATTGATCGCCGAGCAGCCGCCGATCACCTTGCCGCGGGGATAGGCGAGCGAACGGCCGTTCAGGCCGGGCTCGGCCTCGGTCTTGAACATCCAGTCCGAGCGCGGATTGCCGATCGCAAAGAGATAGCCGACCGGGATGTGGAACCAGATCCAGTTGTCGTCGCCGCCAGCTTCGAGGACGAGGACGCGATTGCCGGGATCCGCCGACAGCCGGTTGGCGACGATGCAGCCCGCCGTACCTGCTCCGACGACAATGTAGTCAAATTCACCTTCGAGCCGTCTCGGCATTCTGCTTCCACCCAACCAGCGCGTCATGTCCGGGCTTGTCCCGGGCATCCACGCACTTTCTATCCTAATAGTCAGACGTGGATGGCCAAGACAAGCTGGCGCCAAGCCCGGCCATGACGAGAGGACAGGGGTTACCCTCGGCCCGCGGCAGTTGGGTGGACTGGCGCTTGCATGGTAGACAGTCCTGCATTTTCAACAAAGCTCGAGACCCTCCATGCCCATCGTGAACCGCGTCGCCGACCTTCAACCCGATATTCAGGCCTGGCGCCGGGACATCCACGAGCATCCCGAGCTGCTGTACGATGTTCATCGCACTGCAGCATTCGTTGCGGACCGGCTGCGTGAGTTCGGCTGCGACGAGGTCGTGACCGGGCTCGGCCAGACCGGCGTGGTCGGCGTGATCAAGGGCAGCAAGCCGGCCGGCGAGGGGCTGAAGACGATCGGCCTGCGCGCCGACATGGATGCGCTGCCCGTCGAGGAGCAGACCAACCTGCCTTACGCCTCCAAGACCCCGGGCAAGATGCACGCCTGCGGCCATGACGGCCACACCGCGATGCTGCTGGGGGCCGCCCGCTACCTCGCCGAAACCCGCAATTTCGCCGGCGATGCGGTCGTGATCTTCCAGCCCGCCGAGGAGGGCGGCGCCGGCGGCGCAGCCATGGTCAAGGACGGCCTGATGGAGCGCTTCGGCATCGAGCAGGTCTACGGCATGCACAATGGCCCCGGTATTCCGATCGGCTCGTTCGCGATCCGGCCGGGCCCGATCATGGCGGCGACCGACGAGGTCGACATCATGATCGAGGGCCTCGGCGGTCATGCTGCGCGTCCGCACAAATGCGTGGATTCCGTCCTGGTCGGTGCGCAGGTGATTACCGCGCTGCAGTCGATCGTCGCGCGCAGCGTCGATCCGCTGGAATCGGCCGTGATCTCGATTTGCGAATTCCACGCCGGCAACGCCCGCAACGTCATTCCGCAGACCGCGACACTGAAGGGCACCATCCGCACGCTCTCGCCCGAGGTGCGCAAGCTGGTCGAGAAGCGCGTGCATGAGGTGGTGGCGGGCGTCGCGCAGATCACCGGCGCCAAGATCGACCTGCGCTACCAGCGCAATTACCCCGTGGTGAACAACCACGCTGCGGAGACCGAGGTGGCGCGACGCATTGCAAAGCAGGTTGCCGGCGATGCCAACGTGCACGAGATGCCGCCGCTGATGGGCGGCGAGGATTTCGCCTATATGCTGGAAGCACGCCCCGGCGCCTTCATCTTCTGCGGCAACGGCGACAGCGCCGGCCTGCATCACCCTGCCTACAATTTCAACGACGAGGCGATCGTGTTCGGCACGTCCTACTGGGTCAAGCTGGTCGAGGAATCGCTGGCGGCGTGACTACCGACGTCATCCCGGGGCGCCTCGCAGAGGTGAACCCGGGATCTCGAGATTCCGGGTTCGGTCCTGCGGACCGCCCCGGAATGACAACCTGGAATGCAAATGGCCGGGACAAGCCCGGCCATTCGCGTTGATGGAGTGTCGTTCTTCTCAGAACATCCGCGAGAAGATCACGTAGAGCGTGGCCGACAGCATGATCGCGCAGGGCAGCGTCAGCACCCAGGCCATCAGCAAATTGCGGATGGTCGCCATTTGCAAGCCCGAGCCGTTGGCCGCCATGGTGCCGGCGACGCCCGACGACAGCACATGCGTGGTCGAAACCGGCAGGCCGAACACGTCGGCGGCGCCGATCGTAGCGGCGGCCACCAGCTCGGCCGAGGCGCCTTGTGCGTAGGTCAAATGGCTCTTGCCGATCTTCTCGCCGACCGTGATGACGATGCGCTTCCAGCCGATCATGGTGCCGAGGCCGAGCGCGATGGCGACGGCGACCTTCACCCAGGTCGGGATGAACTTCGTGGCGCTGTCGAGCCCGCCCTTGTAGGCGTTCAAGGTCGCGACCTCTTCCTTGTTGAGGTCGTTTTCCTTGTCCTTCATCAGGAAGCGGATCGCTTCCGAGGTCAGGTACATGTCGTTACGGGTGTTGCCGACCACTTCCGCCGGTACCTTGTTGAGCGAGCCGTATTTCGCGACCTGGTCGCCGACATCCTTCACCAGCACCGACAGCGAGGGGTAGGTGCCTTCGCTGATGTGGTGCGAGGTGATGTACTGCGTCACCGCAGGACGGGGATCGCCGATGATCGAGTGACCGGCACCCTTGGCCGCGATCACCTTGGAAGCTGCATCCGAGACCTTCTGGAACTGGGCGACCTGGGATTCCGGCAGTGCGCGGTTGAGCGCGTAGGCGGTCGGCACGGTACCGATCAGGATCAGCATGATCAGGCCCATGCCCTTCTGGCCGTCGTTCGAACCGTGCGCGAAGCTGACGCCGGTGCAGGTCGCGATCAGCAGGCCGCGGATCCAGAGCGGCGGCGCCTTGTTGCCTTCGGGCGCAGCATACAGGGCCGGGTTGCGCACGATGAACTTGAGCAGCAGCAGCAGCGTCGCGGCGCAGATGAAGCCGAACAGCGGCGACAGCAGCAGCGCGTAGCCGATCTCGGTCGCCTTGGTCCAGTCCACGCCCGAGGTGCCGTCGCGGCCGCGCATGACGGCGTTGGCGACGCCGACGCCGATGATCGAGCCGATCAGCGTGTGCGAGGAGGAGGCGGGCAGGCCGAAGAACCAGGTGCCGAGATTCCACAGGATCGCGGCGATCAGCAGCGCGAACACCATCGCGAAGCCAGCGCTGGAGCCGACCTGCAGGATCAGCTCGACCGGCAGCAGCGAGACGATGCCGAAGGCGACCGCGCCGGAGGACATGAGCACGCCAAGGAAGTTGAAGAAGCCCGACCACATCACCGCGACTTCGGCCGGCAGCGAATGGGTGTAGATCACGGTCGCCACCGCATTGGCGGTGTCGTGGAAGCCGTTGACGAATTCGAAGCCGAGCGCGATCAGGAGCGCGACGAACAACAGGATGTAGGGCAGGTAGCTCGTCACGCGTGCGCCGGTCGCGTTGACGTCGACATAGATGCTGTAGGCGACGAACAGCAGCCCCGCGGCGAGGATGCCGAAGAACAGGATCATCGTCAGCGGATTGAAGCCCTTGTCGAGATTTGGCCGCGAGGCCGGCTGGATCGGCGCGGGATCGGCTACCGCGCGGTCGAATGCAACATCGGTCATGTCTGGACGCCCCTTAACTTTGAAGTAAGGGTATTGTCCGCGATGGATTTGAAGGCTGGATGACAAGCGGCGGTTGAAAACCGTTTTCCTGCCAGTATTTAGGCGGCCCGCGCGGCTTTCTTCTGCAAGCCGGCCACGATCTTCAAATCGTCGACAAAGCGCTGATATTCCAGAACCTTGGCTTCCGGATCGGGCAGCCGCAGCAGATAGGACGGGTGCACCGTCACCAAAGCCTTGCGTCCGTCGGGAAGGTCGATGAGCCGGCCGCGGGTCTTGCCGATCGGAGTGATCTTGCCGAACACGCTTTGCGCGGCGGTGGCGCCCATCGCCACGATCAGATCAGGCTGGATTGCCGAAACTTCCCGTTCGAACCATTGCCGGCACGCTTTGATCTCCGGCGTATTCGGCTTCTGGTGCAGGCGGATCTTTCCGCGCGGCACGAATTTGAAGTGCTTCACCGCGTTGGTGACATAGACCTTCTTGCGGTCGACACCGGCCTCCTCCAGCGCACGGTCGAGCATCTGGCCGGCCGGGCCGACGAAGGGATGGCCGGCGAGGTCTTCCTTGTCGCCGGGCTGCTCGCCGACCAGCATGATGTTGGCGGATCTCGGGCCCTCGCCGAACACGGTCTGGGTCGCGTCCTTGTAGAGATGGCAGGCGCGGCAATGCGCGGCCTCCTCGCGGAGCGCTTCGAGATCGTCGGCAGCTGGCTTGCGTTTCATCGGAGCCTCCGGCCGCTTCTGAGGCTTGTGCGGATCGGTTGCGGCATTGGCGATCATGGCGCCGGTCATGCGTTCGGCGTCCTCGATCAAGGGCTTAATGATCGAGGCCTCGGGCAGGTTCCTCCAATATTTCTTCGGCATCTCGGCCTGCATCGCCTTCACCTTGAGCCGGGCCGGATTGAAGATGCTGGCGTAATAGCGCCGCCAGGTCTCTTCCAGCCGGTCTTCGCCCGGTGCTTCGCTCTTGCTGACGCCCGGCGTGAACGCGAGCGCGTGGCCGTCCCAATGTGCGCAGAGGTCCGGCGTCAGGATCGACCAGGGCATGTCGGCAAAGCGTTTTGCGAAGAACGGGGCGGCGAGCTCGACGATGTGATGCTCCGGCTCGAACCAGGCGACGTAATGTGCTGCGCGCTCGCGTCCGATCTCGCGGAAGCGGACGAAGGCGTGCATCTTGTGCTCGTCGCGATGGACCGCGCGAGCCATCGCCGTGACCTGCGCGACGTCAGGGTCGGTCGCGACCTCGATGAGATCGTGGTTGTCCTTCAGCCGCCAGAGCAGACGATAGAGGATCGCAAAGCGCTGGATATCGCGGTGCAGGATTGCGGCCTGGGCTAGCTCGACGAATTTGCCTGATACGTTGAAGGTGCCTTCGTTCGCCTCGAGGATCGGAGACGGTGCTTGCGGCGCGAACAACTCCGCCTCGCCGCCCTGCACGGTCCAGGTGACATCGGTGGGCTGCACGTGATGAAGCACGAGGCTGCGCGCGGCTTTGCGCCAGCCGTCGAAATCGGTTTCGGTGTCGAGGGTGATGTACTGCATCAGAAGCCAAATCCCAGTTGCGTTGCTTTCGGCTTGAACCGTTCGATCAGCCCGGCCGCATCAAGACGGTGCGGCGAGGGCCGGTGATCGCTGAGGACGATGAACGGCAGCGCCTTGTTGCGGGGCACGTGCAGGCGGGCGAGATCGGCGAGGCGGATCGTGGTGGTGCGCCGTGTTGCAATGATGCGCTCGACCGCCTTGGTGCCGAAGCCCGGCACGCGCAGCAGCTCCTCGCGGCTGGCGCGGTTGACGTCGAGCGGGAAGCGGTCGCGATGACGCAGCGCCCAGGCCAGCTTCGGATCGATGTCGAGCGGCAGCATCGCGCTGTCGTCGACGATCTCCGCAACGTCGAAGCCGTAGAACCGCATCAGCCAGTCGGCCTGGTAGAGCCGGTGCTCGCGCAGCAGCGGCGGCTGCACCAGAGGCAAGGCGCGGCTGGCGTCGGGGATCGGGCTGAAGGCGGAGTAGTAGACGCGCCGCAGACGGTAGGCGCCGTAGAGATTGGCGCTGGTGTGGAGAATGGTGTGGTCGGAGGCTGCATCAGCACCGACGATCATCTGCGTGCTTTGGCCCGCCGGCGCGAAGCGCTGCGGCTTTGCCCTGGTCTTCGCGCTGCGGCCTTCCTCGGCCTCGTCCAGCTTCAGCCGCAGCCGGCCCATGGTGCGGCGGATCGCGCGCACGTCCTTCTCCGGCGCGAATTGCTGCAGGCTCGTTTCCTCGGGCATCTCGATGTTGATGGAGAGACGATCGGCATATTTGCCGGCTTCCGCGATCAGCGCATCGTCGGCCTCGGGAATGGTCTTGAGATGGATATAGCCGCGGAAGTGATGCTCCTCGCGCAGCTTTCGCGCGACGCTCACCACTTGCTCCATGGTGTAGTCGGGGTTGCGGATGATGCCGGAGGAGAGAAACAGGCCCTCGATGTAATTGCGCCGGTAGAAGTCGAGCGTCAGCTTGACCAATTCGTCGATGGTGAAGCGGGCGCGCGGCACGTTCGAGGAGGCGCGGTTGACGCAATAGAGGCAATCGTAATTGCAGGCGTTGGTCAGCAGCACCTTGAGCAGCGAGATGCAGCGTCCATCCGGCGCATAGGAATGGCAGATGCCCATGCCGGGTGCGGTCGACCCCATGCCCTTGCCGTCGCTGGAATCCCGCTTCTCCGTGCCGCTGGAGGCGCAGGACGCGTCGTATTTGGCGGCGTCCGCCAGGATTTCCAGCTTGCGTTGTACGTCCATCTTGGAATCCCTTTGATTCAGCTCATGAATCCGCTTGCGCGCCAATTCGATTGACTCTCTACGCGCCGTTAGCTTTATATTAGAACATATCATGAACAAATGAGCCAGCCGCTGGTTCTCTTTTTGAGAGCCATCGGCAATCACCCCTGAAGGAGCGGCGAGCATGAGCGGCGCACGGACAAGCGCGCTTGCGACCTTGCGCGGCCAGATCGAGCGCATCGAGACGGCGACGGTCGTGCATCCGCACGATCGCGTCGCGCTCGGTCACAGCGAAGCCGACAACGCGCTGAAGGGCGGGCTCGCGCGCGCGGCGATCCACGAGGTGTTTTGCACTGGGTCTCAGGGGACGGCCGCGACCGGCTTCGTCATGGGGCTTGCCGGGCGCGTCTCGGCGCAGCGGCCGCTGCTGTGGGTACGGCAGGATTTTTCAGAGATAGAGGCCGGCGCGCTGTCGATGAGCGGGCTCGCCGAGCTCGGCCTCGATCCGCGCCGCGTGGTGATGGTGCGCGCCGCCGATGTCGAGAGCGCGCTGCGTACCTCGGCCGATGCGCTCGCCTGCGATGCGCTGGGCGCCGTCGTGCTCGAGCTCTGGGGCGAAACCAGGCAGTTCGATCTCGTGGCGAGCCGCAAGCTGACGCTGGCCGCGCAAGGCTCCGGCGTCACCGGCCTGATGCTGCGGATGGCGGCGCAGCCGCTGCCTTCGACCGCGGAGACCAGGTGGATGCTGCGCGCGGCGCATTCGCCGCCGGGGTCGGTGTGGGACGCATGGGGCGCGCCGCGCTTCGATGCCGAACTCTTGCGTAATCGTCATGGCCCCTGCGGCCGGTGGATCATGGAATGGAATTGTGATGAGTGCCAGTTCAGTGAACCGTCGACGTATTCTCAGCCTGTGGCTGCCACGCCTGCCCATCGACCGGATCCAGCGGTTCTTCAACAGCTCCGGGCTGGGTAAAACCAATAATGAGCCGAGCATCGTCGTCATCAAGGACAACAATGCGCTGGTGATCCATGCGCTGGACGAGGCTGCCGAGCGTCTCGGCCTGTACGTAGGTCAGCCGCTCGCCAATGCGCGGGCGATGTGCCCGGATTTGCGCGTGTTCGACGCCGATGTCGCGGCCGATGCGAAGACGCTTAGCGACATCGCCGACTGGTGCGACCGCTTCACGCCGCTGGTCGCGCTCGATCCGCCGCACGGGCTGTTCCTCGACATCACCGGCTGTGCGCATCTGTTCGGCGGCGAGGCTGCGCTGTTGCAAGCGCTGGTTCGGGCGCTCGGCCGACAAGGCTTTGCCGTCAGCGCGGCAATCGCCGGCACCTCGGTCTGCGCGCGCACGCTGACGCGGCAGACCACGGGCACCATCGTTGCCGATGGCGGCGAGGCGGAGGCGATCAGCCGGTTTCCGGTGTCCGCGCTCGGTGCGGGCGAGGCCATCACCACCGGCCTGCGCCGCGCCGGCCTCAAGACCATCGGCGACGTCGCCGCGCGCTCGCCGAGCGAGATCACGGCGCGGTTCGGGGCGCGGTTCTCCACGCTGCTGGCGCATGCGCTGGGGCAGGGCGATGCGCCGATCAATCCGCGAAAACCGCTGCCTGATTATATCGTGGAGAAGCGTTTCGCCGAGCCGATCGCGACCGACACCATGATCGCGATGACGCTGTCGCGGCTGGCGGACACGCTGATTGCCTCCATGGAGAAGCAGGGCAAGGGCGCGCGCCGGCTGGAAGCCGCGTTCTTCCGCACCGACGGCGTGGTGCGCGCGATCATGGTCGAGACCGGACGTCCGGTGACGCGAAGCGCGGTGATCGACCGGCTGTTCCGCGAGCGTCTCGATGCGCTCGCCGATCCCCTCGATCCCGGTTTTGGCTTCGACATGGTGCGCCTGTCGGCGAGCCGCACCGAGATCGTGGTGCAGGAGCAGCGCGATCTCGACGCCCATGTCCACGACAATGACGAGCTTGCCGCCCTGATCGACCGCATTGCCGCGCGCATCGGCGGAAAGCGCGTCGTCGTGCACCTGCCTGAGGATACCCATATCCCCGAATGTGCGGTGCTGGCCGCCCCGGCGCAGCATCATCTCGCCGCCGCCATGCAGGCCGAATGGCCGGCACGGACCGAAAGCGAGCCGCCGCTGCGTCCCTTAAGGCTGTTCGACAAGCCGGAGCCGATCAAGGTGCCGTTCGCGGCCGTGCCGGATGGTCCGCCGCATCAGTTCACCTGGCGCCGCGCGCTGCATGCCGTGGTGCGGGTGGAAGGACCCGAGCGTATCGCGATGGAATGGTGGCGGCAGGACGGCAAGCAGCTGACCCGGGATTACTTTCGCATCGAGGACGCCGAGGGCCTGCGCTTCTGGATTTTTCGCGATGGACTTTACGAGGGGGAGGTGTTCGACGGCGACGGTGAGCCTGCTTCTCCCGGCTGGTATGTGCACGGTCTCTTCGCATGAATAGCCCCGCTTATGCCGAGATCGGCATCACCACCAATTTCTCCTTCCTGCGCGGCGGCTCGGATCCGCGCGCCTATGTGCATCAGGCGAGCAAGCTCGGCATTCCCGCGATCGGAATCGCCGACCACAACACGCTCGCCGGCGTGGTGCGGGCCTGGAATGAGCTCCACAATGACAAGGTGCTGCACAAGCCGAAACTGCTGATCGGTGCGCGCATCGTCTTCATCGACGGCACGCCCGACATTTTTGTCTACCCGCGCGACCGCGCCGCCTATGGCCGGCTGTGCCAGCTCCTGACCAAAGGCAAGCGCGGCGACGACATCACGCGGATCGAGAAGGGCGAGTGCCGTCTCACCTTCGCCGATCTCCTGGAATTCTCCGAGGGGCAGCTTTTGGTCCTGACGTTGCCGCATCGCTTCGAGCCGGCGCAGGCGCTGGATGTGCTTGCAAAGCTGAGGGCGAGCCGCGCCGAGGGCGTGTGGCTGGCAGCGAGCCTGATCTATCGCGGCGACGACCGGCGCCGCCTGGCACGGCTCGATGACCTCGCGGCCAAAGCAAAAGTGCCGCTGCTCGCGACCAACGAAGTGCTCTATCACGATCCCGGCCGCCGTCCGCTTCAGGATGTGCTGACCTGCATTCGGGAAAAGACCACGATCGAGGCTGTGGGGCGTAAGCTGGAAGCCAATGCCGAGCGGTTCTTGAAGACGCCGCGAGAGATGGCGCGGCTGTTCCGCGATGTCCCCGAGGCGATCGCGGAGACCATGCGTTTTGCGGGGAAGATCGACTTCTCGCTCGACCAGCTCAAATACCAGTATCCGGATGAGCCGGTGCCGCCGGGCAAGACCGCGCAAGGACATCTGGAGGATTTGACCTGGGCGGGCGTCGATAAATACTTTGGCGGCATCGAGAACATTGACGACAAGCTGCGCGCGACGTTGAACAAAGAACTCGCGCTGATCGCCGAGCTGAAATACGCGCATTATTTCCTCACCGTGCACGACATCGTGCATTACGCGCGCAGCCAGAGCATCCTGTGCCAGGGGCGGGGGTCGGCAGCGAACTCGGCCGTGTGCTACGTGCTCGGCATCACCTCGGTCGATCCGACCAAGGTCGATCTGTTGTTCGAGCGCTTCATCTCCAAGGAGCGGCTGGAGCCGCCTGACATCGACGTCGATTTCGAGCATTCCCGGCGCGAGGAGGTGATGCAGTATGTCTATCGCCGCTACGGCCGCCATCGTGCCGCGATCATCGCAACGGTCATCCACTATCGCCCGCGCAGCGCCATCCGCGACGTCGGCAAGGCGCTGGGCCTGACGGAGGACGTCACCGCCGCGCTCGCCGACACCGTCTGGGGCAGTTGGGGCAAGGGCCTCAACGACATGCAGGTCAGGCAGGCCGGGCTCGATCCGCAAAATCCCATGATCAACCTTGCGGTCGAGCTTGCAACCGAGCTGATCGAATTCCCCCGCCATCTCTCCCAGCATGTCGGCGGTTATGTGCTGACCCAGGACCGGCTCGACACCTATGTCCCCATCGGCAACGCGGCGATGGACGACCGCACCTTCATCGAGTGGGACAAGGACGACGTCGACGCGCTCAACATGATGAAGGTCGACGTGCTCGCGCTGGGCATGCTGACCTGCATCCGGAAATGTTTTGATCTGATCGCAGACCACAAAGGCGAGCGTTTTGTGCTGGCGAGCGTTCCACAGGACGATCCCAAGGTTTACGATATGCTGTGTGATGGGGAATCGCTCGGCGTGTTCCAGGTCGAGAGCCGCGCCCAGATGAACATGCTGCCGCGCCTGAAGCCGCGGACCTTCTACGACCTCGTCATCGAAGTCGCGATCGTGCGGCCGGGTCCGATCCAGGGCGACATGGTGCATCCGTATTTGCGTCGGCGGAACGGCCTGGAGAAGGTGACCTATCCCTCGCCATCGCCCGAGCATGGTGCCGCGGACGAACTCTACAAGGTGCTGCACAAGACGAAGGGCGTGCCTCTGTTCCAGGAGCAGGCCATGCGCATCGCGATCGAGGCGGCAAAATTCACGTCCGAGGAAGCCAACGGCCTGCGCCGCTCGATGGCGACCTTCCGCAATGTAGGCACCATTGGCCAATACGAGGAGAAGCTGATCGGCAACATGGTCGCGCGCGGCTACGATGCCAATTTTGCCAGAAGCTGCTTTGACCAGATCAAGGGCTTTGGCTCCTACGGCTTCCCGGAGAGCCACGCCGCGAGCTTCGCCCAGCTCGTCTACATCTCGTCATGGCTGAAATATCATCACCCCGACGCCTTCTGCTGTGGCCTCCTGAACTCGCAGCCGATGGGCTTTTATGCGCCCGCACAGATCGTCAGCGACGCCCGCAAGAACGGCGTCGAGGTGCGCGATATCGACGTGTCCTGTAGTTTTGCGCAGAACACGCTGGAGAATACTGACGGCAGGTATTGTGCCGTCCGCCTTGGCTTTCGCCAGATCGACGGCTTCCACTGGCTCGATCCCGATGAGGAGGCCCTCAAGAAGGAGCAGGCGAAGCGACAAAGAAAAGTATACGTCACTCAGGAGGACTGGGCCGACCGCATCATCGCCGCCCGCAACCGACGTCCCTTCACCTCGCTGGAGGATTTCGCCCGCGACACCGGTCTGCCCAAGCGCGCGCTGATCCTGCTGGCCGATGCCGACGCGTTTCGCTCGCTCGGGCTCGACCGCCGCGAGGCGCTGTGGCAGGTGCGGCGGCTGCCCGACGACGTGCCGCTGCCGCTGTTCGAGGCGGCGACCGCGCGCGAGCAGCCGGACGAGCACGCGCAACCGCTGCCGGTGATGCCGCGTTCCGAACAGGTGGTCGCGGACTACCAGACCATCCGGCTATCGCTGAAGGGGCACCCGATGGAATTCTTGCGCGAAATGTTTTCGCGCGAGCGCGTCGTCGCCTGCAAGGATATCAGTCACGAGAACGAGCGTCGCCGCGTCCGCTGCGCCGGCGTGGTGCTGGTGCGGCAACGGCCGGGCAGCGCCAGCGGCGTCGTGTTCATGACGCTGGAGGACGAAACCGGCATCGCCAATGTCGTGGTGTGGCCCAAGATCATGGAGCAGTACCGGAAAGAAGTCATGGGCGCGCGCCTCATCCTGGTCGAAGGCTATATCCAGAGCAGTCCCGAGAAGGTGACGCATCTCATCGCCCAGCGCATGATCGATCGCTCGCATGATCTGGTCGGCCTCGCCAACGACGCGCTGAGCCGCAAGCATCCGGTGCCGGCAGGTGCCACCGTGGTCGAGCCGCTCAACGAAGACTCCCGCGCGCTTGTGGACATGCCGGCGCAGAAAATCCGCCACCCCCGCAACGTCCGCATCCTGCCGCCATCGCGGGATTTTCATTGAGGGGTGGGGCGGAGTGCTGCCACACGCACGGCGGGTGGGCAAAGGCGCGTAAGCGCCGTGCCCACCTCCTTTTGCGGCTCGTCGCGAAGACGTGGGCATGCTTTGCTCGTCCACCCTACGAGCTCCTCGATGATGACGTCGCGCCTTAAAAATTCACCCGGTTCGAGATCGCGCCGTCCACGACGAGATTCGATCCCGTCGTGAACCCCGACACCGGGCTTGCCAGAAACACCGCGGCGCTAGCGATTTCCTGCGGCGTGGCCATCCGGCCGGTCGGATTGCGCTTCATCGCGTCGGCGTAACGCTCGGGCATGTTCTTCTCGACCATCTCCCAGACGCCGCCCTTGAAATAGACCGTGCCGGGCGACACGACATTCACGCGGATCTTCTTCTTTGCATATTGCCGCGCCAGCCCCTTGGCCATGTGGATCAGCGCCGCCTTGATCGGGCCGTAGGAACTGGCCGTGTCGGCCTGCGCCGCCGAGATCGAGGAGATGATGACGAAGGCGGCGTCGCCGTTTCTCTCGCCGCTCGCTTCGAGGAACGGCCGCGCGGCGTCGAACGCGTGCACGGCGCCAAGCAGGTCGAGCCGGAAGTTCTGCTCCCACGATGCCGGATCGTGGCCTTGCGCCATCGCGCCGGCGTTGGAGAACAACAGGTCGACGCCGCCGAGCTCTTTTGCGGCACCCTCGATCCAGGATTTCAGCGCCGCGCCGTCGGTCACGTCGACCGGGCCGCCGGTGGCGTTGACGCCCTTCGCCTTCAGCTCGGCAACGGTGGCCGCAACCTGATCTGCATTGCGCGCGCACACCGCGACATTGGTGCCTTCACCGGCGAGCGTCTCCGCAATCGCCCGCCCGATGCCGCGCGTGCCGCCGAGGACGATGGCATTCTTGCCTTTGAGACTGAGATCCATTGTTGGGTTTCCTTTTTGTTGGTCGCGGGAGTGTAGCTGTTTCGGAAGACGCCCAGAAGCCTCCACATCGTCATTGCGGGCGCAGCGAAGCAATCCGGAAATGCATCTGCGGAAATAGACTGGCTTGGTCGCATCAGCGCAAAATTGCCACGCAATTTTGTCGCGAGCTCCTCGCAATGACGTGGAGAGAGGTGGGGCCTCCTCACTCCGGCGCGGCGCCCACCGGCGGGCCGCCGGGCGGGCGGTGCAGGAAGGTCAGGGAGGCATAAGCGCCGGCCCATGATCCGATTGCCGCGAAAGCGACATAGAACGGGTTCTCGGTGTAGCTGATCACGGCGTAGGAGGAGAGCATGTACCAGACGGCGCTCCAGTTCGCCGCTGACATGCGTTTGCGCGCGATCACGGCCGAGGTGAACATGACATAGACCGCGTCTGTGGCCGCCGTTGCGATGAACACGGCGCCTGCGGTAAGGGGGTCGATGGCGGCCATTGCATTTCCTTATGGGCTAATGGATGGTCGCTTGAAAAACTAAGGGAGAGAAGCGGCCATGCAAAGCCCTGCCGACATTCTCAAGGACATCTGGACCTCCGCCGGGGGCGATGCACCAGCGCTCGAACGCGTACGGCTGAGCGGCGAGGAGCCTCAGCTTCCGTCCTCGTTCCGCGTTGCAATTGCCGGACGGACGACCATCGCCGCGGCCGGCCTCGCCGCTGCGGAGATCTGGCGATTGCGCAGCGGGCAGACGCAGGATGTCTTTGTCGACATGTGTCACGCCGTCGCCGAATGCCGCTCCGAGCGCTATCTGCTTCTCGACGACAAGCCGCCGCCCCCGGCCTGGGACGCCATCGCCGGCGTCTACAGGACCGGCGACAATCGCTTCGTTCGCTGCCACACCAATTTCCCGCATCATCGCGACGCCGTGTGCAAGGTGCTCGGCTGCGAGGCGGAGCGCGACAAGGTGCAGGCCGCGCTGATGGAATGGAGGGGCGAGGATTTCGAGACTGCGGCTTACGCCGCGGGCGGCGTCGTCGCGCTCATGCGCTCCTACGACGAATGGTCCGCGCTGCCGCAGGCGCGCGCGCTCGCCGAGTTGCCGCTGCTCTCGATCGAGAAGATCGGTGAGGCCCCGCCAAAGCCGTGGCCAAAAGGCGATCGTCCGTTGTCAGGCCTGCGCGTGCTCGATCTCTCCCGCGTCATCGCGGGCCCCGTCGCCGGCCGCACGCTCGCTGCGCATGGTGCGGATGTGCTGCTGGTGTCAGGGCCGGAGCTGCCCGCCATTCCCTGGCTCACCATCGATACCGGCCGCGGCAAGCTCACCACCTTCATCGAACTGAAGAGCGAGACGGGCAGGGCGCAATTGCGCGAACTGTTGCGGGACGCCGACATCTTCTCGCAGGGCTATCGCCCGCGCGCGCTCGCCGCCCTCGGCTTTGCGCCCGAGGATGCAGCGCAGATCAATCCCGGCATCGTCTATGTGACGCTGTCGGCCTATGGCCACGCCGGCCCCTGGGCCGAGCGGCGCGGCTTCGATTCCCTCCTGCAGACCACGACCGGATTCAATCACGCCGAGGGACGCGCTGCCGGTCTCGATGGCCCCAAGGAATTGCCGGCGCAGATGCTCGATCACGCCACCGGCTATCTGATGGCGTTCGGCGCGATGATGGCCAAGGCGCGTCAGGCCCGCGAAGGCGGCAGCTGGCACGTGCGTGTGTCGCTGGCGCAGACCGGGCGCTGGCTTTGGAATCTCGGCCGGCTCGATGGCGGACTGAACACCCCGGATCTTACGGGCGACGCTGTACATGCTGCGTTCATCGAGAGCGTGCCATCTGGCTTCGGCATGTTGAAGGCGGTGCGCCATTCGGCGATGCTGTCGAAGACGCCGGCGCAATGGAGCCGTCCGGCAATGCCGCTCGGCAGTCATCCGGCACAGTGGCCGGCGCGAAGCTGACGTGAAGCTGACATGTCGCGAAATTTTAACGCAAACCGAAAGGCGCCCGGCGTTTTTTAGGTTGTTTGAACTCCCAATTCGGCACTATTAGCGCAACCGATAAGGCAGGCATCTGCCGAGATCGTCGCAGACACGACCGGGCTCCATGGTAGTTGAAAATACCAAGCGATTGCAGGTGTTTACAAAACAACGGGTGATCACATCCGTAGTTCTACTAGCTCTTGGCGGTGTCGGCGCCGGTGCCTACGGCTTCCTCTCTTCCGGGTCCAAGGAAAAGAAGCACTCCGAGATCTCCAGCCAGTCGCGCAGGAATGCGCAGAACTTCACGCCGACGCCGTCCGAATGGGCGACGCTGACGATCGAGCCGGTCAAGGCCAAGGCCTTCCGCGCCGAATATGTCACGGAAGGCAAGGTCGCCGTCGACGAGGACCGCTCGACACCGGTGTTCTCGCCCTATGCCGGCCGCGTCACCAAGCTGCTGGCCAAGCCGGGTGAGATGCTGAAGCAGGGCCAACCGCTGTTCACGATCGAGGCCGCCGACACCGTGCAGGCCCAGAACGATTTCATCGCGGCGATGACCTCGCAGAACAAGGCGAAGTCGGCGCTCGAGCTCTCCGACATCCAGTTCAAGCGCGCCAAGGACCTCTACGAGGGCCATGCCATTCCGCTGAAGGATTATCAGCAGGCCGAAGCGACCCAGGTTCAGGCGCGCAACGACATGCGCTCCTCGGGGACCGCGCTGGAAGCCGCGCGCAACAAGCTGCGCATCCTCGGCTTCACCGACGAGACCATCAAGGCGTTCCAGGACAAGGGCGCCATCAATCCGGAAGTCACGATCTATTCGCCGATCTCCGGCACGGTCGTGCAGCGCAAGATCGGCCCCGGCCAGTACGTCAATTCCGGCGCCAGCGATCCAGTCTTCGTGGTCGGCGATCTCTCCACGGTCTGGCTCACCGCCTTCGTGCGCGAGAGCGACGCCGCCGCGGTCTGCATCGGCCAGGACATCACCGTCAACGTGATGGCGCTGCCGGGCCGCCCCTTGACCGCCAAGATCAATTACGTCGCTGCCGCGATCGACCCCAACACCCGCCGCCTGCAGGTCCGCGCCACCATCGACAACAAGGACGGGCTGCTCAAGCCCGAGATGTTCGCCAACGTCACGATCTATTCGGCCGGCGATCGCGCCGCGCCCGCGGTGCCGAAGCAGGCGTTGATCTATGAAGCCGACAAGGTCCGCATCTGGGTCGCGCGCGAGGACAAGTCGGTCGAGCTGCGCCAGATCAAGATCGGCCTCATCAACGGCAACCTCGTCGAGGTCACCAGCAATCTGAAACCCGGCGAGCAGATCGTCACCAAAGGCAGCCTGTTCATCGACCGCGCGGCGTCCGGCAGCTGATCGACGACCCAAAAAAACTGAAGACAAATTGAAGACCTGATGGATCGTCTCGTCGCCCTTGCCGTCAACCGGCGCTTCCTGATGGTCGGGATGTTCGTCGCCGTGCTGATCGGTGGCGTCATCGCGTTCAACCAGCTCAACATCGAGGCCTATCCCGATCCGACCCCGCCGATGGTCGACATCGTGACGCAGAGCCCGGGGCTGTCGGCGGAGGAGATCGAGCGCTACATCACGATCCCGATCGAGACCCAGGTCGCAGGTCTGAAGAACCTGACGACCATCCGCACGATCTCGCTCTACGGCCTCTCCGACGTCAAACTCCAGTTCTCCTTCGCATACACCTATGACGAGGCGTTGCAGCAGGTATTGAACCGCCTGGCGCAGCTCGCGCCGCTGCCGGGCAACGTGCAGCCGCAAATCTCGCCGCTCAGCCCGATCGGCGAGATCTTCCGCTACCGTCTCGTGGGTCCGCCGAACTACAGCGTGCTCGATCTCAAGACCATCCAGGACTGGATCCTGCAGCGCCGCTTCCGCGCCGTGCCGGGTGTCATCGACGTCACCGGCTGGGGCGGCAAGAGCAAGACCTATGAGCTCCAGGTCGACTTCAACAAGCTGGTCGCCAACGGTCTGACGCTGCCGCAATTGCTCCAGGCGGTCGGCAATTCCAACGTCAATGTCGGCGGCAATACCGTCAATATCGGCCAGCAATCGGCCGTGGTGCGCGGCGTCGGCCTGATCCGGTCGATCGACGATCTCGCCAATACCATGGTGGCGCAGACCGGCGGCAATCCGGTGCTGGTCAAGGACGTCGCCACCGTCACCGTCGGCCAGAGGCCGCGCCTCGGCATTGCCGGCCTCGACGAGTCCGACGACATCGTGCAGGGCATCGTCCTGATGCGCCGCGGCGAGCAGAGCTCGCCGACCATCAAGCGAGTCCACCAGCTCGTTCAGACCATCAACAATTCCAGCATCCTGCCGCCCGGCGTGCGCATCGAACGCATCTACGACCGCGGCGACCTGATCGAGCTCACCACCCACACCGTGCTGCACAACATGGTGGTCGGCATTCTCTTGATCGTGCTGTTGCAGTGGATCTTCCTCGGCGACCTGCGCAGCGCGCTGATCGTCGGCGCCACCATTCCGTTCGCGCTGTTCTTCGCCGTCATCATCCTGGTGCTGCGGGGGGAATCTGCCAATTTGCTGTCGGTCGGCGCGATCGATTTCGGCCTGATCGTCGATGCCACCGTCATCATGGTGGAGGCGATCTTCCGCCGCCTGACCCAGACGACGCCGATGTCGGAGACCGAGCACATGTCCAACGAGACGCTGTTCGGCATGAAGAGCCACGCCATCCTCAGCGCGGCCGCCGACGTCTCGCGCTCGATCTTCTTTGCCGCGGCGATCATCATCGCGGCCTTCCTGCCGCTGTTCACGCTGTCCGGCGTCGAGGGCAACATCTTCGGGCCGATGGCCCGCACCTATGCCTATGCGCTGGCCGGCGGGCTGCTTGCGACCTTCACCGTCACGCCGGCGCTGTCCGCGATCATCCTGCCCGCGCATGTCGAGGAAACCGAGACCAGGGTGATGCGGATCCTGCACCGGTTGTACTCGCCGTTGCTGCAATGGGCGGTCGCCAACCGCAGCATCGTGCTCGGCGGTGCGGTCGGCCTCGTGCTGATGACGGTGGCGCTCAGCCGGATGCTCGGCCTCGAATTCCTGCCGAAGCTGGAAGAGGGCAATCTCTGGATTCGCGCCACGCTGCCGCCGACCATCTCGCTCCAGGAAGGCAACAGCTACGTCAACGAGATGCGCAAGGTGATCCGCGCCCGGCCCGAGGTCGAGTCCGTCGTGTCTCAGCACGGCCGTCCCGACGACGGCACCGACGCCGCCGGCTTCTTCAATGCCGAGTTCTTCGCGCCGCTCAAACCGATCAGTCAGTGGCCCGGGACCCGCGACAAGGAAGAGCTGACCGCGCAACTGCTCAAGCAGCTCGACGATCGCTTCCCCGGTGTCGAGTTCAACTTCTCGCAATATCTCCAGGACAACGTCTCCGAGGCCGTCTCCGGCGTGAAGGGCGAGAACTCGATCAAGCTGTTCGGCAGCGACCTGCAGGCGCTGACCGACACCGCCAACAAGATCAAGTCGGTGCTGGCCACGGTGCAGGGCGTCACCGACCTTGCGGTGTTCACCTCGCTCGGCCAGCCGACCGTCCAGATCGACATCGACCGCGCCAAGGCCGCGCGCTACGGCCTTGCGCCGGGCGACATCAACGCCACGATCAAGGTCGCGATCGGCGGCGACACGGCGGGCGATCTCTACGAGTCCGGCTCCGATCGTCACTTCCCGATCATCGTCCGCCTCGCGCCGGAATACCGCAGGAGTGCCGAGGCGATCCAGAATTTGCGCATCGGCGCACCCGGGCCGAACGGCACCGTCACGCAGATTCCCCTCAGCGAGGTCGCCACCATCAGCCTCGTCTCTGGCGCGGCCTACATCTATCGCGAGCAGCAGGAGCGCTATCTGCCGATCAAGTTCTCGGTGCGCGAGCGCGACCTCGGCAGTGCGATTCGCGAGGCGCAGCAGAAGATTGCCGAGCAGGTGCAGCTGCCGCCCGGCTCGCACATGGACTGGGTCGGCGAGTTCGGCAATCTCCAGGACGCGATCCGGCGGCTGTCGATCGTGGTGCCGATCTCGCTGGCGCTGATCGGCGTGCTGCTCTGGTTCAATTTCGGCTCGATGACCGACACGCTGCTCGCGATGAGCGTGATCCCGATGGCGATCTTCGGCGGCGTGCTGGGACTTTTGATATCGGGCACGGCATTCAGCGTTTCCGCGGCGATCGGCTTCATCGCGCTGTTCGGCATCGCCGTGATGGACGGCATCATCATCCTGTCGCAGTTCAACCAGCTCATCGAAGAGGGCATGGACCGCATGAGTGCGGTGGTGCGCACCGGCGAGCTTCAGCTCCGGCCGGTGCTGATGACCTGCGTCGTCGCCGGCGTCGGGCTGCTGCCGGCGGCGCTGTCGGAAGGCATCGGCTCGCAGGTGCAGAAGCCGCTCGCGGTCGTCGTCGTCACCGGCATGATGCTGGCGCCGGTCGTGATCCTCGTCACCTTGCCGGTCCTGATCTCATTCTTCTCGCGCCGCGCGCGCTGACCGTCAGAATCCGTAGAGTCGTGCCGGGTTGTCGACCAGGATCTTCTTGCGCACATCGGCATCCGGTGCCCACACCGGAAGCTGGTTGAGCAGGCGGGCGTCGTCGATCTGATAGAGCGGCGCGATGTCGGTCGGCTTGCGTCCCTCGACACGGCTCGAATCCGGATGCGGCCAGTCGGTGCCCCAGACGATGCGGTCCGGATTCGCCGCGATCAGCGCACGTGCATAAGGCGCCATGTCCTGATAGTCGGGCGCGAGCTTTGACGAGCGATAGGCGCCGGAGATCTTCACATAGGCCTTGCCGGACTTCACCAGCGCAGCGAGATCGGAGAAACCCGGCTGCTCCAGGCCGAGCGAAGCTTCCAGCCCGCCGAAATGGTCGAACACGACAGGTACCGGCGCCGTCTCGACGAGGTCCTTGATCGCCGAGATCATAGGAAGCGTGGTGTAGAGCTGCACGTGCCAGCCGCGCGCCTTCATGCGCTCGACGGCGGTGGTGAAGCGTGACCTGCCGACATTGGGGTCGTTGACGCCGCCGGTTGCGAGATTGAGGCGCATGCCGCGGAAACCGTCCGCCTGCATCGCATCGAGCTGTGCCTCGGTCGTCTTGTCGTCGATTACGGCGACGCCGCGCGCATTGGCGCCGCGTGCCTTCATGCCGAACAAGGTCGACGAATTGTCGGTGCCGTAGACGCTGGGGGTGACGATCACCACGCGCTCGATATGCAGCGCCTTGTGCAGTGCAGCCATTTCTTCGGGGCTTGCCGGCTCGGGCGTGTAGACGCGCCCGGCGAAGAACGGAAACTTCTCGACGTCGCCATGAATGTGAGTGTGGCAGTCGCAGGCATGCGCGGGGACGTCGAAATTGAGCGGCGTCGCAGGCTGCGCCGCGCGGGCGTGGGCTCTGTTGGTCATGGCTACTCCGGCGGCGAGGGAGGCAAGCAGGACGCTGCGTCGATCGAGCACGGTTTCTCTCCCTGGTTGTTTTATTTGGCAGTGTGCCGGGACGGTACCACATCAGCCGGATCGAAGCTGCGCTTCGTTGCATAGCTGCTCGACAATGTCCGCAAGCAGACGTGAGCCGTCCGCGCGCACGACCGGGCAGGGCAGGCCCGCGAGCCATGCTTCATGCTTGGCGAGACTGCGACCTTCGCGATCCCCCGCTTCGTAATGAGAGGCCCATTCGACGAAGTCTTCGGTCTCGTCGTGGCGCCAGCCGCCCGGCGCGACGGCGTCAGCGCCGAAATGGGCGGCCTCGCGGGCGCGCAATCGCTTCATCCGGATCTCGCGCGGCGCGGTCACGAAGCCGGCCCGCGAGCGCCCGGCCGAGCGTCGTCACGCCGGAGCCCGAAGCGCCCGTCAGATGGATGCGGCGGCTTTTCATGGGCACCGGCCCGATAGATTGAAACTACTGCCCCGACGGCGTGCGCAGACCGTGCCAGGCGTCGCGAACCTGGTGGTAGTGAACCTCGGGCAGATAATCCGGCGTGTTCAGGCTCAGCGTCTTGACGTCGAGATGGCCGATGGCGCTGAGCAGCGTGTAGGATGCGATGACGCGGTCGCGGTTGGCGCCGATCAGGCGGGCCTTGGCCTGGATCAAATCGGCCTGCGAGTTCAAGACGTCGACCGTGGTGCGTTGTCCGCCGGCGGCCTCGCGCTGCACGCCCTGGAGTGCGACGGTCGCAGCCTTCACTTCGGATTCCGAGGCCGACACGGTGATCTTGGCGCCTTCATTGGCGACCCAGGCGCTCACTGCCGCCGTGCGAGCCTGGTTGCGGACCTGGTCGAGCACGAGCCGGCTCTGCGCCGTGATCTCCTTGGCCTGCCGGGTCTGCGCGGCGGCCTGGCCGCCGTCGTAGATCGGCGCGGTGACATTGGCGACGATCGAGGCCTGGTCCTCGGCGAAGGTGCCGAGCGTCGGGTCGTTGTTGCGGCTCTTGCTGGCGCTGCCCTGGATGGTGGCGCTCGGCAGCAATGAGCCTTCGGCGATGCGGATGTTGGTGGAGGCGACATCGACGTCGAAGCTGGCGGCCATCACCGCCGGATGCTGGCGGATTGCCATGGTCATGGCGTCTTCGCGGCTCTTCGGCAGATAGCGATCGACGGCCTCGGCGGCCCGAAGCTGCGATGGCGCATTGCCGATCACTTGCGCATAGGTCGCCTGGCTGACGGCAAGCGCGACCTCGGCGGCGTTGAGATCGGCAAGGCCGCGGTTGAGGCGCGCTTCGGCCTGCGCGCTGTCGGTCGGCGTGACATCGCCGGCGTTGAGACGGCGCTGGGTGACCGAGAGCGTCTCGCGCAGGAAGGCGACGTTGGAACGCTGCGCTTCGACCAGCGACTGGTTAGCGAGCACGTTGGTGTAGGCGGTGACCGCGTCGAGCAGCACGCCCTGGCCGACATTGCGCAGCGCCTCGCGGCCCGACTGCACCTGGAGCTCGGCGGCCCGCACGTTGTTGGCGGTGCGGAAGCCGTTGAAAAGGGTCTGCGTCACGGTGACGCCGATGATCCATGGCTTCAAATTGCCGGTCTGGATTGTGTTGTCGGGCAGCAGATTGCGAACCGATTGCAGGCCGGCGCTGAGGCTCGCCACGATCTGCGGCCGGTAACCGGCGAGGGCCTGCGGCACGTTCTCGTCCGTGGCGCGTTGTCGCGCACGTTCGGCATTGAGCTGTGGATTGGTCTGGTAGGCCTTGGCGAGCGCCTCCGGCAGGGCTTCGGCCCAGGCGGCGGAGGGCAGGGCGCAACACAGCGCCAGCGTGGTCCATGTCGCAAGCACAGGACCCACGCCCGATCGATGCCGCGTCATCTCGCGACCAGCTCTGGCGGTACGCCCAATCATGTAATCCCGCTTACCCCGGCTGTCCGCCCCCGCCGACGGTGGCCTCTTAACTGTTTAACCAGCCGAGGTCCCGCAGGCAAACTGCCGCGGGGGAAACCCCCATGAAATCCGTGCTTGTTGCAGGTGCGTCACAGGAGTTCTGAGGGAACGCGGCCGAGCCTTACACCAGCCTGACCCGTTCCCTGACGTTACCGATTCTTGTTCACCGGCTTGCGCTTCTCGATGAACGCCGCCATGCCCTCGGAGCGGTCCTCCAGCGCGAAGGTCGAGTGGAACAGGTTGCGCTCGACGCTCATGCCCTCGGCGAGCGTGGTCTCGAAGGCGCGGTTCACCGCTTCCTTGGCCATCGCGGCCGCAGGGCGCGACATCGCGGCGATCTTCTCGGCCGCCGCCATCACTTCGTCCATCAGCTTGTCGGCAGGCACGATGCGGCTGACGAGGCCGCTTCTCTCGGCTTCCGCCGCATCCATCATGCGGCCGGTGAGGCACAGGTCCATCGCCTTGGACTTGCCGATCGCGCGTGTCAGGCGCTGGGTACCGCCGATGCCGGGAATGGTGCCGAGCGTGATCTCGGGCTGGCCGAACTTTGCGGTGTCGGCGGCGATGATGAAATCGCACATCATGGCGAGCTCGCAGCCGCCGCCGAGCGCATAGCCGGCAACCGCGGCAACCGTCGGCTTGCGGCAACGCGCGATACGGTCGCCGCCGATCGCGGCGAAATCCTCGGAGAACATGTCGATGAAGCCCTTCGGCTGCATCTCCTTGATGTCGGCGCCGGCGGCAAAAGCCTTCTCGCTGCCGGTCACGACGATGCAGCCGATGGCGTCATCGGCCTCGAGATCGTCGACGGCAGCTGCGATCTCGCGGAAGACGCCGAAGGAGAGCGCGTTGAGCAACTTCGGCCGGTTCAGCTTGATGATGCCGACCGCGCCTTTGCTTTCGACGATGATGTGTTCGAACGTGCTCATGCTCCACCCACGCTTTTGATTGGGCGGGCAATGTGCCCGCTGGCGCGGTGAGCTTCAAGGGGCTAACGGCCGCCGGAACACGCAGCAAGATGCGCGTTCCGGGGAGGTCTCTCGGGCCAGGATCGGGCCCGCAATCACGCCATGAACATGCGGGCGGCGGACGCCAGCGTCAGCAGCGTGCCGACGCCGATGAAGATCTTGCCGATCAGGGAGCTCTGGTCCCAGGCAGAGCTCTGCTGGGTGCTTGCCATCACCGGTGCCGGCCGGGGCTGGGCCTCGGTTGCGGCAATCACCGCCTTCTGCGCGGGCGGGTTGTCCTGTTGCGCGGCGCGGTCGATGTCGTTGAGCTGATCGGGGGCGACGACCTGGCTCTCGGCGTTCGCAGCGTTGGTATTATCGGCCGCTGCCTGGACATTGGTGTTGGCGCGGTCTGTCATTGCCGAGGCCGCTGCCGCAGTCGGGGTGTCGGTGGTGGCGAGCTGCGCATTGGCGTTGGCGACCGCTGGCGGCATCTGGGTCGAGGCCGGGACGTTATTGTCGGCCGTGCTGTCGGCCTTCGTCTCGTCGGCCTTGTTGTCGGCCTTGGCCGGAGCGGCGTTCTTGTCGGCCTTGTCGTCGGATTTCTGTGCTGTCTTGCCGCTGGTGGTGGTGCGGCGTGACTCATGGCGCCGGTGCTTGCTCGGCTTGGCCGCGTCGGCCTGCTTGCCCGCGCTGTCCGAATTGCTTGTGGCCGAGTTTGGGGCCGCCTGTGCAAGGCCTCCGAACAGCAACAAAAGGCCGGCAAGAACAATCAGGGCCGCGCGCCCGCTGGCTTTCATCATGGTGATGATCTCCCCAATTCCGCCCGTCCCGGAAACGAACAGAGACCCCGGGGCGTGACGACAGCGGGGCAGAAAATGGGAATCTTCGGGCCACAACGGGCAAAACCGGGGCAGACCGGACCCCCTTGAAGCCAGCCGCCGGGTGCGGGACGGGCCGATCGGTGTTATGAGCCGTCGCAGACGTTTACGGCCGGATCGGTCGCGCGGTCCGGGGCATATCACGAATTCGTGATTCCGTCGGACCCGCGTAACAAATTGAACGGACGGCCGAATTGCATGGTGAGGGGCGCGCGTGCGCGGACGTGAGGACGAATGGACCGGCCTGATGCGGTCGGCCATGGCTGGCGATGATGCGGCCTATCATCGCCTGTTGAGGGCGGTCACGCCGGTGCTGCGCGCTGCAGCGAGGCGAGGCCTGGCACGGGCAGGCCAGCCTCCCGACCAGGCCGAGGATATCGTGCAGGAGATTCTGTTGGCGGTGCATCTGAAGCGGCACACCTGGGACAGCGAAGCCCCCTTCGCGCCCTGGCTGTTTGCCATCGGCCGCAACAAGCTGATCGACTCGCTGCGCCGGCGCGGCAGGCGCGTCTTCGTCAATATCGACGATTTCGCCGAAACCCTGCCGGGCGAGGCGCCCGAGGAAACCGCCTCCGCGGGCGAGGTCGCAGCCCAGCTCAACACCCTGCCGCAGCGCCAGCGCGACGTGCTGCAGTCGATCGCGGTCGAGAGCGCCTCGATCAAGGATACGGCGGCGAAGTTTTCGATGAGCGAGGGCGCGGTGCGCGTCGCGCTGCATCGCGGACTTTCGGCGCTGACGACTAAACTGCGGGACCAGTAGTCATGGACACCGATCAACTCATCCGTTCGCTCGCAGCCGACAATGCGCATCGCGCGCCGCGCGTCGGCGCGGTGCTGACCATGGCGCTCCTGGTGGCCGCGCCCTTGTCGATCCTGATCTTCGCGACGTTCCTCGGCGTGCGTCACGACGTGATGAGCGCGATGCACAACCCGTTCTTCGACATGAAATTCGCGGTGACGCTGTCGCTGGCGATTCCCGCCATCATCGTCAGCCTGCATCTGTCGCGTCCCGAGGCCCTGCTGCGCGGCTGGGGCTGGCTGCTGCTGCTTCCCGTCGGGCTGCTCGCGGTCGCGATCGGCAGTGAGGCGATGATGGCGCCGGCCATGCCGATGACGATGCGCTTGATGGGCAAGAACTCCAGGGTGTGCCTGGTCGCAATTCCGGCGATGTCGCTGCCGCTGCTTGCGGGGGCGCTGTTCGGCCTGCGCCATGGCGCGCCGTCGCGCCCGGCGCTTGCCGGAGCGCTCGCCGGCCTGGTGTCGGCCGGCCTTGCCGCGACGCTCTATGCCTCGCACTGCACCGACGATTCGCCCCTGTTCGTCGCGACCTGGTACACGCTCGCGACCGCGCTGGTGACGGCGATCGGCGCGGCGGTCGGGGCGAGGGTCCTGAGATACTGACCGCGCCGGGCCTCACGCCGCCGGCGTCGTGCCCAGCTGCATGCGGTGGAAGCGCAGCACCTGCTGCGCGGTCGATGAGCGCAGCGCCTCGTAAACGTCGCGCAGCGTCAGCATGTCGGTCTGCGAGCCGCCGGAGAGCTTCTCGCGCATCGCGATGATGGCGCGCACGCTCGGCCAGGACATGCCGGCGACCTTGGCGAGGATCATCACGCCCTCGGTGCGGCTTTCGATCATCATGGTCTCGGCGGTCTCGACCGCGACGCCGGCGAGCGCCGCGAGCCCCGCATTGGTTTCGTCGAACTTGCCCTGCTCGGCGAAACTGGTGACCTGGAATTCGTTGAGGCGGCCGTCCTCGTGCAGCGACTTCACCAGCGCGCGCGCCATCTCGGTCTGCTTCGTCATGGCGGCAGCGCGGACCCTCTGGGCCACTTCCTGCACCACGCTCGACACCTCGTCCACGAGCTCCGGATGCGCGGCCTCGAGCTTCCTGCGCACGCTCAAGGACGCCTTCGCAACCAGCTTCAAATAGTGATGGCGCGGCAGGTCCGGCCGCTGACCGATGCAGGTGGCGAGGTCGTCGTCGCGTTCGGCGCGGGTGACGAGATCGGTGAGGCTTCCCTCGGAGAGCCGTGCGCCCGGATTGCCGACGGTCGACTGCACCACGTCCTCGTTGCCGCGCGTCACCAGCACGTCGGTCAGCGCTTCCGACAGCACCCGCCGCAGCGAGATCGCCTTGAGATGGGCTTGGCCCCTCGTGCGCGCGATCTCGATCAGGGTCGTCTCGTCCAGCCGTTCCGATTTCGACAGCACGGGGCCGGAGACCTCGATGACCTCGTCGAGCGCGAGCGTGCGGATGATTTTCGGCGGCGCGGCCGCGATCGGTGCGAGCCGGTCGGCGAGCAGCGCCTTGGCCGAGGTCTCGATCTGCTCGATCAGGCACTGGAACACGTCGTCGAACACGCGGATGTGGTCGTCGGAATAATCCACCGAATTGCCCACGAACAGATCGGTGACGCGGCGCAGCGTCTCGACCCGGCGCGCGACGGTGCCGTGCGAGAGTGCAGCCTGTAGTTCCTCGAGCAGATTCTCGGATGTCTTTGTGGATCTGGATCTCATGGCCCTGTCCTGGAGCGCTCGGTCCGGCGGCGGGTTCTGTCGCAGCGGGAAAAAATGGATTGGTCAGCTCGTTGCAATGCGGTTGCGCCCTTGCGCCTTGGCGGAATAGAGCGCGCGATCGGCGCGCGCGAGAAACGTGTCGGCAGTATCGACGTCGCGCAGCGTCACCACGCCCGCGGAAATGGTCACCCGCATATTCAGGGAGAATGCGCTCCAGTCGAGATCGGCGATGATACCGCGCAAGCGCTCGAGCATGCGCTGTGCGGCGTCGTCCGACGTGTCCGGCAGCAGCAGGAGGAATTCCTCGCCGCCGTAGCGGCCGAAGCAGTCGGCCGGGCGGATGTTGGCGAACATGGTGATCGCGAAGGTGCGCAGCACCTCGTCGCCGACGGGATGGCCGTGGGCGTCGTTGATGCGCTTGAACCAGTCGAGATCGATCAGTGCGATCGCGCAGGGCATCGATGTCTGCCGCGACTTTTCGATCTCGGCGTCGAGCAGGCGCATGATGCAGCGGCGGTTGTAGGAGCCGGTGAGCTCGTCGAGCTCGGCCAGCTCCTCGATGCGCTGATAGGCGGCCTTCAGCTCGATGCTGCGCCGGTACAGGATCTTGCGCAGGGTGGCGCCGAACAGGCCGAGGAAGGCGCACTGGCCGATCACCAGCACGAAGCAGAGCATCGAGGCGGTTCGCTCCAGGCGGGTTGCAACCGGCAGTCCGATCGGCAGGTCCGAGCCCAGGAAGACCAGGGCGAGCCCGCAGGTGGCAAGGCCCCAGGTCACCATCGCCTGGCTCGAGGTCATCCGCAGCGTGCCAAACGCGAAGATCAGAAACAGTACGGCGATGAACGCGACCCCGACCGTCGGCACTGCGAGCAGGAACAGCAGCTGCAACGCCATATGCGCCGAGATCTGGAAGACGGTGAGGTAATGATCCTCGAACCGGTCGCCGAAGCCGGCTTCCGAGAGCACGGTGAACGTACCGATGATCAGGAGGCCGCCGAGCCAGAACAGCGATGGAACGGCCATGGAGACGGCGCCGCCATAGGCGTAGAGCAGCAGGACCGAGGCGCCCAGCGAATAGCTCGCCACCTGGCCGATATACATCTGGCGGCGCTGCCGGGCCCGGCGCGCCAGCACTTCGGAAGCCGCCGCCTCGGGCGTGAGCACGAGATCCGCGACCTCAGCGGCATTCCTCTCGGGAAAGGACGTCGCGGCCGTGCTCATGGTCCCGCCAATGGTGATGTCAGCGTAAAAATCTACGTGGCAAGCCTTTAGGTTTGGTATCCTTGGAAACCGAATCCGAACCGTGCAGCGCGGAACAAGGCGGTCGGCTGGCGGGAGAAATTTTGCCGGCGATCAGGTGTCCGTTTGCGATGCGATCGAGCCTAAGCCGGGCTTGGCGAGACATATGTCGTGCAGGGCTGCTATGGAACCGGACGAGGCCGGGCCGCCTGTGCCGGACAGGCATTCCGCAGGGAAGTATCGCAGTATTATGTTACCGATCTGGATGAAGGCGGCCGACGGCCGCGGATGGGACAAGAAAAATACGCGTATGTGGGGTAGGTCACATAGGCCACCGTATGACTGCGGTACGCTGAACAATTTTGCACCCCCGGTCGAACCGTCCGCCGCGCCGACCCGACCAACTTTGCGAGACGGGCATTGAGCGTGACACAGGCGGCTTCGGACGAGGTCCTGATCGCCAGGATCGCCCAAGGTGACCGGCTCGCCATGCAGGTGCTGTACGGGCGGCACCATGTCAGGGTCTACAGGTTCGGGTTGAGGCTCGTGCGGGACGAGCAGGCGGCGGAAGACCTCATCAGCGAGGTGTTTCTCGACGTCTGGCGTCAAGCCGGCAAGTTCGAGGGCCGATCTGCCGTTTCTACCTGGCTGCTGGCAATCACCCGTTTCAAGGCCCTGTCTGCGCTCCGGCGCAGGAAGGATTTCGAGCTGGACGAAGACGCCGCCAACGCGATCGAGGATACGTCCGACAATCCGGAAACGGTGGTGCAGAAAAAGGATACCAGTGAAGCGTTGCGGGAGTGTCTGACGGGCCTCTCGCCGGACCATCGGGAAATCGTCGATCTCGTCTACTACCACGAGAAGTCCGTGGAAGAGGTGGCCGAAATCGTCGGAATACCGGAGAACACTGTGAAGACGCGCTTGTTCTATGCGCGCAAGAAACTGGCCGAACTGCTGAAGGCAGCCGGCGTTGAGCGAGGCTGGCCATGATGGCTTTGAGCAAGAAGATGCTGGAGCAAGAGCCCAGTGAAATTGAACTGCTGCTGCCGTGGCACGCGGCCGGCACGCTGAACGCACGCGATGCGCGGCGGGTCGAGGAAGCGCTGGCGCGCGATCCCGGGCTTGCCAGGCAATATGCGGCAATCCGCGGCGAGTACGAAGAGACCATTCATCTGAACGAGAGCTTGGGGGCTCCGTCGGCGCGCGCGCTGCAGAAGCTGTTCACCTCGATCGACGCCGAGCCGGCGCGGGCGAGCGGCTCGCTGCCGCTGTCGGCGCGCATCTCGACCTTCTTCGCGAGCCTGTCGCCGCGCACGCTGGCGTGGTCGGCGAGCCTCGGCGCCATCGCGCTGATGCTGCAAGCCGGAATCATCGGCGCCGTGCTGATGAAGAACCAGCCCGCGACGTTCCAGACCGCTTCGCTCTCGACCAGCGGTCCGATCACACGCGAACTCGGTACGACTGTTCCGCCGGCGCGCGCGCTGGTGCGCTTCACGCCCGAGGCCCGCGTCGCCGACATCACCGCGCTGCTCGACAGCTATCAGGCCTCGATCATCGGCGATGCCAAGGGCGGCATGTTCCGCCTCCAGTTCGACAAGGCGATGAGCCAGGACGAGCTCGCCTCGCTGCTCGGCAAGATGCAGCGCGAGAAGTTCGTCAACCTCGCCGTCGCGGCGCCTTAAGCGCGCCGCTGATCCGATGACAGGCAAGTCCGAGAGCAGGGTGCGCGCCGGGGCCTACGCTTCATCGGTCGGCGCGGCGCTTTTGATCGCCGCCTGTCTCGGCGTCGAGGTTGCGCAGGCGCAGGCGATCATGCGCACGCCGACGATCAGCGTGCCCACGCGAACGCCGACCATCTCTCCGAGCATCGCCCCGCGCATCGCTCCGACCATCTCGGCCAGGGCGGTGTCCGTCGACCGCGGCCCGCGGACGATGGCGACCATTCCCCACACCACGACGTCGCGCCTGCGGCCGACGACGACGGTGCTGCCCTATGCGCGCTACTCGCCGAACCTGTATCCGGCCTGCACCGCGCCCTATCGCGATGCCGACGGCGAATGCCTGGCGCAGCCGAATGCCGGCGGCGGTGGCTCGGGCAAACCCGCCAAGAAGAGCGCCGGCAAGGGCCGCGGCAACGCCACGCCGGCCGCCGCCAATCTTCGCAGCTTCGCCAACGAATTCGTGGCCGAGATCGACGGCACATTGTCGCCCGATGATGCTGACGCGTTGGCCCGCCGGCACGGCTTGACGCGGATCTCGTCGGAGAGCTTCCCGCTGATCGGGGCTACGTTCGGTCTGTTTCGTGTCACGGATGGCCGGCCGTACGAGGCGGTGCGGCGCGAATTCGCGGCCGACGGCAGCGTGCGCTCGCTCCAGCCGAACTTCCGCTATGTGCTGCAGGACCAGAAATCGACGCCGCCCAGCGAAGGCGATCCTGCGCAATATGCACTGACAAAGCTCCGCCTGCCGCAGGCGCATACGCTGGCGCACGGCGCCAACGTCACGGTCGCCGTGATCGACTCCGGCATCGACACCAAGCATCCAGAGCTGGCCAATTCCGTCGCCGACAATTTCGATGCGCTCGGCAGCGCGGAGGGGCCGCACGTCCACGGCACCGGCATCGCCGGCGCCATCGTGGCGCATGACCGGCTGATGGGCAGCGCCCCCCAGGCGCGCATCATCGCGATCCGTGCCTTCGGTGGCAGCAATGGCGGCGCCGAGAGCTCGTCCTACATCATCCTGCGGTCGCTGAATTACGCCGCCGAGCACGGCGCGCAGATCGTCAATATGAGCTTTGCCGGTCCGAAGGACGCCGTGATCGAGCGCGCCATCGCGGCGACCGCCGCGCGCGGCCTCGTGCTGATCGCCGCCGCCGGCAATGCCGGGGCAAAATCGCCGCCGCTCTATCCGGCCGCCAATCCCAACGTGATCGCGGTCAGCGCGACCGATCAGCAGGACAGGCTGTTTACGGCATCCAACCGCGGCAATTACATCGCCGTCTCGGCGCCCGGGGTCGACATCTTCCTGCCGGCGCCGGACGGCAAGTACCAGATGACGTCGGGAACCTCGTTCTCGGCTGCCTATGTCTCCGGCGTCGCGGCGTTGCTGCTCGAGCGCAATTACACCTTGAAGCCGGAGGCGCTGCGCATGACGCTGGCGAAGACCGCGCGCGACCTCGGCTCCCCCGGGCGTGACGAGCTTTTCGGCGACGGCCAGACCGATGCGTTTGCCGCGGTCATGGCTGTTCCCGCCGACAGCGCGAGGCCGGTTGCGGCTGCGTCCGGTACAACAAAACGTGAAGATGCCGGGAAGCGTCGCGATGAGCCTGGCACCCGCGCGATCGAACAACCCTCGCTGTCGAGTGCGGACGATAAATCCACGATTTCTCAGGCGGATAGGCCGGCGACGCGATAGCGGCTGCGACAAAGATGCGCGCACGTCCAAGCTCAAAAAAGCGAACCCCGCATTGAACGTTCAGCCAGCTGCCACGACCAAATTATGTGGGAGCGGTCATCCCTCCCCATCAGTCATATCAGGCGCGAGCGCCCATCCACCCCAAGCGCCCATATGGCTTGACCCGTCCGGTTGTCCCCCCGGACGGGTCTTTTCTTTTGGGCATCCGATTCTTCGAAGCCTCGCGTTCGTTCAGCTTGCGGTTGATCGGACGCCCCTGTGTTCGAGTCGGCTGTTCGCTCAGCGCGTCGCACCTCCGCTATGCTTGTGCGAGGCTTGACTCGAAAACACAGCAAATCTCCGCACGACTACGGTGATTGACGACGACTGGCGTGTCGTTGCTGGACAAGTCAAAACTTTTCCACAAAATATTCATGTCGCGTCTAAATTGATTCGTGTGCGTTGCGTCCCCCGCGTCCGTGTTTTCCCCTGACGGGCTGGTTCATGACACATCGCCAAGAGTCTGATTGCGCGTCTGCGCGTGCCGTGGTTGCTGGCCGCGACGTCGCGGCGCGCTGGTGCGCTCTCGCCGAGCAGCGGCTGCAACATCTCTCCGAAATGTTCGAGACCGGCCGCTGGCGCCGTTATCACTCAGAGATCGCATTCCTCGAAAATATCCAGGAAGCCAAGCGCGCGGTCCAGACCTGGCGCGCGCTTGCGACCGGTGCTGACGTCGCCGAGGCCGCTGCAAGCGTGACGCCGGCATTCGGTTGGTCGCCGGCGACCATGCCCCGTGTGTTTCCGCGCGAGCAGCAGGCGCAGATCTTGCAGCCCAAGACCCTGCACCCAAAGGCCGTCCACATCGCCCCCGAGACCGCCGTGCCGGTCAGGCTCGACCCGAAGCCGGACGTTCTCGCCGAGATCACCGAAGCCCCGATCGCGCCGCTCGCCGCGCCCGCAGCCTCCGCTGCGATGGCGTCGTTCATCGCGCCTGCCCAGATGCCGCCGCTCAAGGCTCCGGCTGCGAGGGCGCCGCTGACCGCACCTGCCGTGAGGTCACCGCTCGCCGCGCCTGCCGCAATGGCGCCGCGCTCTGCGCCTGAAGTGAGGCCGCCGCTGGCTGTGTCTGCCGCGAAGCCGCCGAAGGCCGCGCCTGCCGCGATGGCATCGCTCCTGCCGCAGTTCGCCCCGCCGGCCGCCGAAATCGTCGCAGCCCCCGAGCGCGTCGTCGAATTCACCTTCAGCCTCGACGGCCTTGAAGCCAAGTACCCGCTGCTCAGGAACGCGTTCTAGCCGTTAAGGTGGGGATGGAGGAGAGGCAGCCGGCTCTCTTGCGTCATCCTGAGGTGCGAGACACGTGGCGCAACGCGCCGCGTGGGGAGCCTCGAAGGATGAACGGCCCAGCTGCAGGCCGATGCCTACCTTCGCACTGCATTGCCGCCGAGCACCACCTGCGCAAATCGTTGCGCGCCGTCGGCTGACAGATCCGAGGTTACGGCCCGCGCGTGATCGAGGCCGACCACGGCGCCGCGCGGGGTCTCGGAGATCATGTTGTTGTTGACCAGCGCCATGCCGGCGCCCGGCACGACGGAGACGCCGACGCCGGCGAGGGCCTTGCGGATCACGTTGCCCGTGATCGCGACGTCGCGCAGATATTTGCCCCAGCCGGCGACGATGCCGTAGGACGGCGCGTTCTCGATCAAATTCCCGGTCACCGAGGTATCCGCCTCGATGTAGATGCCGACGCCGGCGTCGTCGTCGGGCGCGGTGCCGATCGGGCGCTTCGGGATCAGGTTGCGGATGATGTTGCCCTGGACCACCGCGATGCGGCCGCCTTCGTTGAAATTGCAGACGGAGACGCCGACAGCCGCGCCGTCGACCGTGTTGTTGGCGATCACCGCGGCCTCGAACGCAAACTCCGAATAGAGCGCGACCTCGCGCACGTCGCTGACGCTGTTGCCTGATATCTGGATGTTCGAGGCGGAGTTGCCGCGCACGGCGGAGTAATCGCAGTTCCTGATGCGGTTGCCGCGCACGATCACGTTGCCGGCGCGGAAGGCATTGATGGCGTTTCCGTACTGGCCGGAGCCGCCGGGGCCGGCCTTGATGTTCTCGATGCGGTTGTCGGCAACCAGCGTGCCGTCGTCGCCGATCGCCGTGCGCAGGATCTCGATGCCGTTGTCGTTGGTGCCGATGATCGTATTGCGGGAGACGCTGAGGCCCCTGGCATCGAACGAGACCACCGCTGTCACCGCGATGTCAGTGAAGATGTTACCGGAGATGTCGCCGGACACCTGCTCGAGCCAGATGCCGCTGCCGCCTGAATTCGTGATCTCGCAATCAGTGATGCGCGTATCGCGCCCGCCGAGGACATGGATCAGCCCGCGCCGCGCCGGCAGCGGGATGTTGCCGCCGTCGAAAGTGATGCCGGTGAGGCCAAGGGAGTCCGAACCGTCGCTCTGGATCGCCGAAGCCCCCCCGGTGAAGACGAGTTTCGTTGCCCCGCGCACACCGATCAATTGCGCGCCGTTGGGCAGCCGCAACAGCCCGCTGCGATAGACGCCGGGCGGTAGCGCCAGCGGCAGCTGTGCGCGTGCAGCCTCGTCGATCGCGCGTTGAAGCGCGCGGGTCTGATCCTCGCTGCTGCCGGGCCGCACGCCGTATTGCGTGGCATCGCGGCCCAGCAGGGATGTCAGCGGCGCCGCGCGCGCGGCGTCGGCCGGCATGGCGAGGGCGCCCGCGATACCTGCGGTCGAAGCTCCGATGAGATGGCGGCGATTGAGGTCCATGACGCGTCCTCCGGCGGACGCGGGGGTCCGCGCCGACTAGGTAGCGCAGGGCGACCGGGGTCGTGAGGATTGTTCGCGGTAGGGTTAAATGTTTACGCAGAGACGGTGCCGTAGGGTGGGCTAGCCCCGCGGCTGCGCGAAGCGCAGTCCGCGCGGCGTAACCCACCATCTCACCGCGACTACGGTGTGTGCTGAAGCCAAAATGGTGGATTACGCTTCGCTAATCCACCCTACGAAGCCGTGTTCCCTGCCTTCCGTGCCAACGCCACCATCTCCATCAGCATCGCTTCCCCCGCATCCACCAGCTCGTCCAGCGTGATCCGCGGCGCGCCCTTGCGCCGCACGGCACCGCCGCGCGCGAGCAGGGGAATGTGGATGAACGCCGCAAGCTGCGGCCCGCCCGCCTTCACGTTCTCGATCGCGCGCCAGCTCAGATAGTTGCAGAGATAGGCGCCGGCATCGCGCGAGGCGCGCGCATCGATGCCGGTGAGGCGCGCGGCGCGCAGCAGCCTTGCCGTGTGCGGACCGAAATTCATCGCGTCGGCATCGCCGGCGATGCCGCGCTTGCTCGATCGGGTGTTGGCGGCATCGGGCCAGAGCATGGTGACGGCGTTGCGGGCGCGGGTCTCGATGCGCAGGTAAGGCGTGCGCGCGGCGAGGCCGAACATCAACAGCGCATCCGGCTTCACCTTCGCGAGCACCTCAGGCAATTGCCGGTCGACTGCGGCATAGGTGACCGGGAAGATGTGGCTGGAGAGCGCGACATCATCGAGGGCCGGACGGCGCAGTTGCGCGAGCCGCGCGACCAGCGGCCGGGTCGGGTTAAAGGGCGCGCCGGGAAACGGGCCGAAGCCGGTGAGAAGAATGCGGAGCTTTTCGCTCATTGCAGCAACTCCAGGATCTGCTCGGCGGCGAGGGCCGGCGTGAGATGGCCGTCGGCGACCTCGGTTTCGATCTTCCGGACCTTGCTGCGAACCGAGGCCTCGCTGCGCAGCCGCGCCAGCATCCGTTGCTCCAGCATCGACCACATCCATTTCACCTGCTGCTGACGCCGCCGCACGGCGAAATCGCCGGACGCGTTCATCGCCTTGCGATGATCCAGAACCTTCTGCCAGAGCTCGGTGATGCCGGTGCCGGCCAGCGCCGAATAGGTGACGACGGGTGGGTGCCAATGTTCGGACCGCGGCGCCAAAATATGCAGCGCGCCGCGATAATCGGCGGCGGTGATCTTGGCGCGCTTGAGATTGTCGCCATCGGCCTTGTTGATCGCGATCATGTCGGCGAGCTCGACCAGGCCCTTCTTGATGCCTTGCAGTTCGTCGCCGCCGCCCGGCAGCATCAGTGCGAGGAAGAAATCCGTCATGTCGCAGACCGCGGTCTCGGACTGGCCGATCCCGACGGTCTCGACCAGCACGACGTCGAAGCCCGCCGCCTCGCAGAGCAGCATCGCCTCGCGCGTTTTTGCGGCGACGCCGCCGAGCGTGCCCGAGGACGGCGAGGGGCGGATGAAGGCATCGTCGGAGGCTGATAGCCGCGCCATTCGCGTCTTGTCGCCGAGGATCGAGCCGCCGCTGCGTGCCGAGGACGGATCGACCGCGAGCACCGCGACCTTGTGGCCCTGCTCGATCAGGTGCGTCCCGAGCACATCGATGGTGGTGGACTTGCCGACGCCGGGCGATCCCGTGATGCCGACGCGGAACGCCTTGCCGGTGTGGGGCAGCAGCATCTGCACCAGCTCGCGCGCCAGCGCCTGGTGGTCGCCGCGCCGGCTCTCCACCAGCGTGATGGCCCGCGCCAGCGCCGCGCGGCTGCCGGCGCGCAAGTCGCGGGCGAGGGATTTGATGTCCAGCGAGGCCTTCTTCTCAGTCATGCCCTGCTTTACAACGCCGAGGCGGGGCAGGCGAGGGCCGCTCGCCCGGAATCACCTGCTTGTCGCCACCGCCGTCTGCGCCGGTTTCATCTTGCGCCAGACCCACACCATCACCGGCCACAGCAGGGCGCCGATCGCCATCGCGGCAAGGATGGCCGCGACAGGACGCTCGAAGAACGGCAGGATACTGCCGTCGGACTTGATCAGCGACGTGACGAAGGCCTGCTCGACCATGGTGCCCATGACGATGCCGAGCACCATGGCGGCGACCGGGTAGCCGTTCGCCTCCATCACGTAGCCGATCACGCCGAAGGCGGCGACGGTGACGACGCCGAACATGTTGTTGCCGATCGCGAACGAGCCGACCGCGCAGCACAGCATGATGACCGGCATGATCGCCGAGCGCGGCGCCAGCAGGATGTAGGCCGCGATCCGGATCATGGCGATACCGAGCGGGATCATCATGATGTTGGCGATGATGAACATCAGGTAGATCGCGTACATGCTCGACGCCTTCTCGGTGAACAGCGTCGGGCCCGGATTGAGGCCCTTCATGTAGAGCACGCCGATCGCGATCGCGGCGATGGTGTCGCCGGGGATGCCGAACAGCAGCGAGGGCACCCAGCCCGAAGCGATGCTGGCATTGTTGCTGGCGCCGGCCTCGACCAGCCCCTCGACATGGCCGGTGCCGAATTTTTCCGGCTCCTTGGAGAAGCGCTTCGACATCGCGTAGGAGACCCAGGCGGCCATGTCGGCGCCGGCGCCGGGCAGCACGCCGATGATGATGCCGACGATGTTCCCGCGCGTCATCTGCCAGTGATACAGCTTGGTCAGCCTCCACTGTCCCGCCATGATGCTGCCGAATTTTCGCCGCGGCAGCGGCGGCGGCTCCGGCGTCAGCATCGCGCGCATCACCTGCGCCACCGCGAACACGCCGACCAGCGCCGGGATCGGCTCGATGCCGCCGAACAGATCGGTTAGGCCAAAGGTGAAGCGCGGCACGCCGCCGGGATTCTCGATGCCGATGCAGGACACCAGCAGGCCGAGGAACATGCCGGCGATCGCCTTCACCGGGGAGGAGCGCGCCACCAAGGTGGCGCACATCAGGCCGAGCAGAGCCAGCCAGAAATATTCGAAGGTCGAGAACGACAACGCGATCTCGGCGAGCGGCGGCGCCAGGATCATCAGCGACAGCACGCCGGCGATGCCGCCGACCGCGGAGAACCAGACGCCGGCTCCGAGTGCGAGCTCGGCCTGGCCCTTGCGCGTCATGGCATAGGCCTCGTCGGCATAGGCGGCCGAGGCGGGCGTACCGGGAATGCGCAGCAGTGCGCCGGGAATGTCGCCGGAGAAGATCGCCATCGAGGACGCCGCGACGATGGTTGCGATCGCCGCGATCGGCGAGAGGTAGAAGGTGACGGGGACGAGCAGGGCGGTCGCCATCGTCGCCGACAGGCCGGGCAGCGAGCCGATCACGAGCCCGTACACGGAGGCTGCGAACATTGCGATGATGACCTCCCAGGTGGAGATCAGCGCGAATGCTTCAATCAGGGTCTTGAGCATGGGGGATTACCAGGGCGTCGGCAGCAGGCCGGCAGGCAGCGGCACGCGCAGCAGCTTGCCGAAGATGAGGTGGATGGCGAACGGCGACAGCGCGGCAAGCGGCAGCGCCAGCTTCCACTTCGCACCGAGCGCGGTGGACGTCACATAGACCATGATCGCCGCAGTGATGATGAAGCCGAGCCGGTCGGCGGCGACGACGTAGAACAGCAGCAGCGCCGGCGGCAGCAAGGCGCGCAGGCCGTAGAGCTTGCCCTGCGGCGGTGGAGCGGCTGCCTGGCCGTCCTCCAGCGGGATCAGCTCTTCCTCCTCCTCGAAGGAATGGCCGATCCCGAACACGATCGCGAGCCCGCACAGCGCAAGGCCGCTGCCGATCACGAGCGGAAACACGTTGGGGCCGACCGGCTGGCCCGGCACCGGCGGCAAGATCCAGCCGCCATAGGCAGCCGCAGCACCAAGCACGACGAGAAACGATCCCGTAACGGAGTCGGGAAGACGCATGGGAGAAGTCCTACGTACGATGTTCTCCCTCGCCCCGCTTGCGGGGAGAGGGTTGGGGTGAGGGGGCTCTCCGCGGGGGAGGTGAGAATTGGATTTGCGGAGACTCCCCCTCACCCGGATCGCATCTGCGATGCGATCCGACCTCTCCCCGCAAGCGGGGAGAGGTTGAAGAAGTGCCGTGACCATCAATCAAAGTCATCTCACGCGTGAGCTGTGAACATCACGCCTTGCTCAAGCCGGCCGCCTTCATCGCTTCGCCCATCTGGGCGTCGCCCTTGTCCATGAAGCCTGCGAACTGGCCGGCATCGCCCCACACGGTGCCGAAGCCGCGATTGCTCATGAAGTCCTTGAACTCGGCGGACTCGTAGACCTTCTTCAGCGCCGCGGTGAGCTTGGTTGCGATCTCCGGCGGCAGGTTCTTCGGGGCGCCGATGCCGCGCCAGGCGCCGGTCGCATAGTCGATGCCCATCGCTTCCTTCAGCGTCGGCACGTCCTTGAAGATCGGGTTGCGCGCGGGGGCCATGATGGCGAGGCTCCTGGCCTTGCCGGCCTCGATGATGGCGCGCGCTTCCGGCACCGAGCAGGTGGTGAGGTCGAGGCCGCCGGCGGCGAGATCCTGCATTGCAGGCGCCGCGCCGTTCGAGGGCACCCAGGCGACCTGGTTGGCGGGCAGGCCCATCGCCTGCATCCAGCCGACCAGCGCCAGATGCCAGATGCCGCCCTGGCCGGTGCCGGAGGCCTTGAACTTGCCGGGAGGCGCCGCCTTGATCGCCTCGGCGAGCTCCTTGACCGTCTTGTAGGGCGACGAGGAGGAAACCTGGATGCCCGGGGGGTCCTCGTTCATCAGCGCCAGCGGCGTGTAGCTCTTCGGCGTCAGCTCGGTGAGGCCCTGCCAGTGCATCATCGAGATTTCGACGGTGAGCATGCCGATGGTGTAGCCGTCGGGCTGTGCGGTCGCGATCGCGCTATGGCCGACCACGCCGGAACCGCCGGTGCGGTTGACCACGTTGAAGGGCTGGCCGAGGTCCTTTTCCAGCAGCGCTGCGACGATGCGCGCGGTCGCATCGGTTCCGCCGCCCGCGCCCCATGGCACGATCACGGTGACCGGCCGGGCCGGATAGGCTTGCGCAAGCGCTGGCTTGAAGCCGAAAGCGGCGGATGCCGCAACTGCGGCGGTCGAAGCCGCAAAGGTGCGGCGCGAAATCTTGGACATTGAATCCTCCCAGCGGCGCCCGTGACGTCGGGTGCTCTTCTCAATGCGCCATTCTAGTCGGCTTTGCAGCGCCCCCGCAAGGTAGCGCTACCAACGAGATCGCCATGTTGTGTGAAAACAGCATGCCCATCGGATGGGCAGTCGGAAATCGGGTGGGTTTTGCCCGCGCAATTCGCCAACCTCTGCGCGTAACGAAATCCAAAGGCAAGCTACCGATGACCCAAGCCTATTACAGCGCCGTGCTGGACCGCCCGCTGAACGAAGTCTGGTCGCTGATCCGCGACTTCAACAACTATCCCGCTTACATCGACGGCGTGAGCGAGAGCGAGATCGAAGACGACAAGCGCGGGGATGAAGTCGGCGCCGTCAGACGCTTCTGCTATCTCGGAAACTGGATCCGCCAGCGCCTGGTCGATCACTCGGACCGGCAGCATACCCTGACCTATGCCGGTCTCGAAGCGCTGCCGTATCCGCAAGATGACGGAAGCCAGACGCCGGCGCCGACGCGCTATCAAGGCACCATGCATCTGCGCCCGATCGTCGAGGGCGATCGTACCCTCATCGAATGGTCGGTCTCCCTTGATACCGAGCCGGCGGATGCCGATCGCTGGCAGGCGCTATTCGCCTCCTGGATTCCCGATTGGACGGACTCACTTGCGCGGACGCTGGCGCGGGCCAGTTAGCGACCGCTCACGGCTCCTCGGCGTCGCCCTTCGGCCGCGCGCCGCCGAAGATGCGCGCGCCTTCCGCGGTCCAATAAGGCTTCAGCGTTTCCCACGGCACGAAGGCGACATACTCGCCCTCGACGTAGGGGCCGACGGCGTAGGGCGGATAGTGGAAGGTCAGCCCGGAGCTCTTGCCCGCCTCGGTCGAGGGCGCCAGCGTCACCGCGCCGATCTTGAGCAGGCTCGGCGCGACGCTCTTGAACCATTCGTCAGTCGCGGTCTCGCTGGCGTCGCGCTTTTTCTTCTCGGTGCGGAGCGAGGCGATGATGGCCTTCACCATCGCCTTCATCGTCGCCCCGTTATCGGCGGTCTCGGTGAAGAGCGGGCGGATCGAGATGCGCTTGTTGTCGGCCTTGTCCCACAGGATCGTATCTACGTTCGAATTGGGATGGGCGCCATGGGTGTTCATGTAGTCGTTGCGGAGGATGCTGACGTAGCGGTCGGCGACGACCGAGCGGATCTCATATTTGCGCTCGAAATCCCAGCCGCCTTCCTTGAAGAACTGCGGATCGGCTTTGCGCGAGGCGGCCGCTTCGGCGGCGTTCTTGTCGAGCCATTTCTTGCCCTCGGCCAGGCAATCCGCCGCCAGCGCCGCATCCGCCTTGATCTTGTCGTCGAGGAACACGCGGGCCTCGATGCTCTTGGTCTTGATGACGGCGTCTGGCTTGGGGTCGGCGGCGTGGGCGGGACCGAACAATGCGCTGCAAACTGCGGCAGCAGCGAGCGCGCGCATGAGCGTGGGCGCGAAAAACATCACGCAAATTCCTTCTTGTCGGGAAGTAGACGGCGAAGCTATTCCGCCGCCTCGCTATGCCCGAGCCGCGCATTCAGCTTGCGGATCAGCTCCTCGGCGGCGTCCGCAATCACGGTGCCCGGCGGGAAGATCGCTTCGGCGCCGGCGGCATAGAGCGCGTCGTAGTCCTGCGGCGGCACCACGCCGCCGACGATGATCATGATGTCGTCGCGGCCCTGCTTCTTCAGCGCGGCCTTCAGCTCCGGCACGGCGGTGAGATGGGCCGCGGCGAGCGAGGAGACGCCAAGGATGTGCACGTCGTTCTCGACGGCCTGTCGCGCGGCCTCGTCGGCGGTCGCAAACAGCGGCCCGATGTCGACGTCGAAGCCGATGTCTGCGAATGCCGACGCGATCACCTTCTGGCCGCGGTCGTGGCCGTCCTGGCCGATCTTGGCGACGAGGATGCGCGGACGGCGACCCTCGGCTTCCTCGAAGGCATCGATCAGCGCCTGAACCTTCTCGACCTGATTGCCCATGCTGGATGCTTCCCGCTTATAAACGCCGGTGATGGATTTGATCTCGGCGCGGTGCCGGCCGAACACCTTCTCCATCGCGTCCGAAATCTCGCCGACGGTTGCTTTCGCCCGTGCCGCGTCGATCGCGAGCGCCAGCAGATTGCCGTTGCCTTCGCCGGCCGAGCGCGTGATCGCAGCGAGGGCGGCATCGACGTCCTTCTGGTTGCGCTCGGACTTCAGCCGCGTCAGCTTGTCGATCTGCAGCCGACGAACATTGGTGTTGTCGACCTTCAGAATTTCGATTTTGTCCTCGTCGGTGGGCTTGTACTTGTTGACGCCGATCACCGCCTGCTTGCCGGCGTCGATCCGGGCCTGCGTCTTGGCCGAGGCTTCCTCGATGCGCAGCTTCGGCAGGCCGGCCTCGATCGCCTTCGCCATGCCGCCGAGCTCCTCGACCTCCTGGATGTGGCCCCACGCTTTCGCCGCGAGGTCGCGCGTGAGACGCTCGACATAATAGGAGCCGCCCCAGGGGTCGATGATGCGGGTGGTGCCGCTCTCCTGCTGCAGGAACAGCTGGGTGTTGCGGGCGATGCGCGCCGAGAAATCGGTCGGCAGCGCCAGCGCTTCGTCGAGCGCGTTGGTGTGCAGCGACTGGGTGTGGCCTTGTGTCGCCGCCATCGCCTCCACCGTCGTGCGCATCACGTTGTTGAAGACGTCCTGCGCGGTCAGCGACCAGCCCGAGGTCTGGGAATGCGTGCGCAGCGACAGTGAGCGCGGGTCCTTCGGGTTGAACGGCTTCAGAAGCTTTGCCCAGAGCAGGCGCGCGGCGCGCAGCTTGGCGACCTCCATGAAGAAGTTCATGCCGATCGCCCAGAAGAACGACAGCCGCGGCGCGAAGCGGTCGACATCCAGGCCCGCGGCAAGGCCGGCGCGCAGATATTCGACGCCGTCGGCGAGCGTATAGGCAAGCTCGAGGTCCTGCGTCGCGCCGGCCTCCTGCATGTGATAGCCGGAGATCGAGATCGAATTGTATTTCGGCATCTTCTGCGAGGTGTAGGCGAAGATGTCCGAGATGATCCGCATCGAGGGCGCGGGCGGGTAGATGTAGGTGTTGCGCACCATGAACTCTTTCAGAATGTCGTTCTGAATGGTGCCTGAGAGCTTTTCCGGCGGCACGCCCTGTTCCTCGGCGGCCGCGACGTAGAGCGCGAGGATCGGCAGCACCGCGCCGTTCATGGTCATGGACACGCTCATCCGGTCGAGCGGAATCCCCGCGAACAGCGTGCGCATGTCGTAGATGGAATCGATGGCGACGCCGGCCATGCCGACATCGCCGCCGACGCGCGGATGGTCGCTGTCATAGCCGCGATGGGTGGCGAGATCGAAGGCCACCGAGAGGCCCTTCTGTCCGGCCGCCAGGTTGCGGCGGTAGAACGCGTTGGAATCCTCCGCCGTGGAGAAGCCGGCATATTGCCGGACCGTCCAGGGCTGGTTGACATACATGGTCGGGTAGGGGCCGCGCAGGAACGGCGCGATGCCCGGATAGGTCTCGAGGAAATCGAGCCCGGCAAGATCGGCCTCGCCATAAGCGGGCTTCACTAAGATGCCCTCGGGCGTCAGCCACGGTTCGGCGCTGCCTGACGGCGCGGCGGTCGTGGCGCGCTCGAAGGCGACATCAGCGAAATTGGGAATGCGGCTCATGTTTCAACCATATCCTAGGCGCTCAATCGTGATCCGGATGCTGATGGCTGACGATGGTTGCCATCTTCTCCGGTCCGTAATTCTGTTGCGTGGTCTGGCTCGGCAAATTGGCGATGCCGACCACCCAGCCGAGACGGGATTCGGTGCCGAACTGTCGCGTCGGAATGATCTGGTCAGGACGGTCGAAGGCGCCGGTCATGATCTCGATCCGGTCGCCGCCGATGCGGCCGAAGCTCAGCGGCGTGCCGCAGCCGGCGCAAAAGCCGCGTTCGGCGATCGACGAGGAGCGGAAGAACGACGGCTGCCCCTTGGTCCAGGCAAAGTCCGTCTTGTTGATGTCGGCAAAGGAAGCGAACGGCGCGCCGGCCGCCTTCTGGCACATGCGGCAGTGGCAGATCGAAATCCTGGTTGGCGCCGTCGTGACGCCAAAGCGCACGGCCCCGCATTGGCAGCCGCCGCTGAGAACTGGTTTGCCTGGTTCGGTCATTTCTGCTCCATCCGTCGATAGGCGTCTTGCAATGTCGCAAGCGCATCGCCTCCGGCGAAGACAAAACCCGTGACGCCGGCGGCCCGCAGCGCCGCCTCGGTCTCGCTCGGGCGGCCTGCCAGATAGATATATCCCCCGCCGGCCGTTTGCAGGGCCTTCGCTGCAGCTTCGGCGTGTTCCGCATAGACCTTGTCACTGGAACAAAGACAGGCAAGCTCGGCGCCCGAAGTCTTGAAGGCGGCGGCGAGCTTGGCCGGATCGGCAAAGCCCTCGCTGTCGACAGCCTGGATGCCGCCGGCCTCGAAGAAGCTCTTGGCGAAAGTCGCGCGCGCCGTGAAATCGGCGGCCGTGCCGAGATTGGCCAGGAACACTTTTGGCCGCGCACCACGCGACTTGAGTGCTGCATCCGACTTGTCGCGCAGCGCCTCGAACGGTTCCGCCAGCCGGATCGGCGGCAGCGCATCGAACTTGTATTTCTGTTCCCCGTAAGGCGCGAGCGCAACCGGCGTTGCCTTCAGCACCGTGGCTTCGCTCTCGTGCAGGTTCGGAAACTCGCTGGCGCCGGTCAGCACGTCGCGGCGCTTTGCGATGTTGGCGTCACGCGCTTTTCGCGCGGCCGCGACCTTGCTCTGGAATACGCCTTGCTGAAGCGCGGCGAAGGCGCCGCCGGCTGTCTCGCTCTCCTGGAACAGCGCCCAGGCCGCCTCGCAAAGCTGCGCGCTCAGCGTCTCGATGCCGCCTGCGCCGGCGGCGGGATCAGAGACCTTGGCGAGGTTGCTCTCTTCCAGCAGCAGGGCTTGCGTGTTGCGCGCCACGCGGCGTGCGAACGGGTCGGGTAGGCCGAGCGCCAGCGTGTGCGGCAGCACGGTGATCGCGTTGGCACCGGCAAGCCCTGCCGCGAATGTCGCGATGGTCGCCCGCAGCATGTTCACATAGGGATCGCGCTGCGTCAGCATGCGCCAGGCCGTATCGGCGGCGATGAACAATGGTTTGGGCGTCAGCCCGCACGCCGTTTCAATACGCGCCCACAACAGCCGCAGCGCGCGGAATTTGGCCATGGTCAAAAACTGATCGGCATCCGCGGCAAGCCGCGCATAGACCATGCCTTGCGCGGCTTCCAGCGGAATGCCGGCGCCTTCGATCGCGCGGAGATAAGCGACGCAGCAGGCGAGCACGAAGGCGAGCTCCTGCACCTCGGAGCCGCCGGCATCGTGGATCACGCGTCCGTCGGCGGACGCGAACGGTCCCTTGAAGCCGAGCCCGGCGAGGCCCTTGATCGCGCCGGTGACGGCGGGAGCGATCTCCTCCCAGGTATAGGGGCTGTGGCCCCACACCGCGCCCGCCGCGAGCGGGTCGAGCCCGAAGCGGATATTGCAGGCGGCGGGATCGAGGCCATTGCTCTTCACATATTCCGCGACATGGATCGCGGCCATCCGCGATTGCGGACCGATCTGAAGCTCGATGCCGATGCCGGCATCGAGATGAATGTCCTTCAACACCTTTGCGACCGCCTCGGCCGACGGTTCCAGACCGAAACCGCGAGCACCATTGGCGCCGGCGAACACCAGCGCGAGCCCCGTCGCGCCGTTCTCCAGGTCCTGCAAAGCCTGCGCATTCGCGAGCGCCGCATCGGGATGGTCGATCCGCTGCACGATTTGCCAGGGCGCCGCCGCCGGCCGTCCCATCACGGGCGCAACGCCCCTGGCGCGCGGATAGAGCGGTTCGATCTTGATTCCGTCGTAGGTCTTGCCGACCAGCTTCTCGAACGGCGCGCCCTTCAGCACGCCGTCGACCAGCTTGCGCCAGTCCTCGACGCTCGCCTTGGGAAAATCGGCCGCCAGCGGCAGGTCGTCGGTCACGGAGGTCATGCGGCCAAGGGCTCCCAAACGTATCGTTATTCGCAGGCGAAATTGCCACGGCGGGCCGCCCCTGCAAACGGTTGTTTTTGGTTAACCGGTATCCGGAAGCCGCTCAATGCCTTGCGTCGAGACGCTGGCGAGCCCGTCACGCACTGGAATGCCCGAGATCACGCGGTCCGGCGCGATTTCGGCCAGCGGTACCAGCACGAAAGCGCGCTCGAACAGGCGCGGATGCGGCAGGGTCAGATCCGGCTTCTGCAAGCTGACATCGTCATAGGCGATCATGTCGAGATCGAGCGTGCGCGGGCCCCAGCGCCGCTCCTTGTCCCGCGTGCGGCCGAATTTCTGCTCGACCTTCTGCAGCACGAACAGCAGAGCGTGCGGATCGAGGCCGGTCTCGATCTCGATGCAGGCATTGATGAAGGGAGCCTGCTCCTCGTCGCCCCACGGCGGCGTCGCATAATCCGAGGATCGCGCGATTAGCGCAGCTTGCGCCATGCCGCAGATATGGGCGATCGCCTTGGCGAACGTCGCGCGGACATCGCCGACATTGCCGCCGAGTGCGATCAGCACGCTTGCCATCAGGGGTGCCGCGAGCGCGTCAGCATGATGCCGACGTCGTCGAAGATCGCGGCGATCGGCGCATGCGGCTTGTGCACGGTGATCTTCACGGCGCGGATGCGCGGGAAGTGCGACAGGATGGCGTCGGCCACCGCGCCGGCCGCGCGCTCCAGGAGCTTGTAATTGGTATTCTTGAACGCCGCCGTCGTCGTCGCCACGACCTCGGCGTAGGACACCGTGTCGGCGAGCCGGTCGCTGCGCGAGGGCTCCGACAGGTCGGTATAGAGTTCGAGATCGATGACGAAGCGCTGGCCGACTTCGGTCTCGTGATCCATCACGCCGTGGCGGGCGTGGATCGACAGGCCGGTGACGAAGATCGTATCGGTCATTGCTTGCCCTCGATTGCGTTCGCTACCCGCAGCGCCTGCAAGGTCTCGGCGACGTCATGAGTCCGGATGATCTTCGCGCCGCGTTGCGCGGCGATCAGATGCGCGGCGATCGAGCCGGCGAGCCGCTCCTTCGGCTCCGACGGCGACACCGAGGCGATGAAGCGTTTGCGCGAGGCACCGACGAGGATCGGCAGGCCGAACATCTCGAATTCGCGCAAGCGCGCCAGCGCGGTCATGCTCTGCTCGGCGGTCTTGCCGAAGCCGATGCCGGGATCGAGCACGATTTTTTCGCGCGCGATGCCGGCCTTTGCGGCGATGTCCAGCGAGCGCAGGAAGAACGTCTTCATGTCCGTGATGATGTCGATGGCGGGATCGGCGTCGTCGCGGTTGTGCATGACGATGACGGGAACGCCTCTTGCGGCCACCAGCGGCGCCATCGCGGCGTCGCGTTGCAGACCCCAGACGTCATTGGCGATCGCCGCGCCCTGGTCGAGCGCGTAGGCCACCACCTCCGCCTTCATGCTGTCGATCGACACGGGCACGCCGAGGGCCACGACGCCCGCCAGCACCGGCTTGAGCCGGGCCAGTTCGCTTTCCGCCGTGACGGCCTTCGCACCCTTGTAGGGCCGGGTGGATTCGGCGCCGATATCGATGATGTCGACGCCATCCGCGATCATCGCCCGCGCCCGCGCGAGCGCCTGCTCGGGCCCGATGAACTCGCCGCCATCGGAGAAGGAATCCGGGGTGATGTTGAGCACGCCCATCACCGCCGGGATCGGTCGTTCCAGCAGTTTCCGCAGCGCATCTGGCCCGGCCGAGCCGGCCGGCGGGACGGATGGGGAGGGCGAGGCATTCATGTGGGTGGCTTTGCGCGGTCGCGGAGGGGGAGTCAAGACGGGATGGCGGTGTCGGCGGGCGGCATCGATATTGTGGCAATCTCGCGCATCACCCCAGCTGTCGTCCCGGCGAACGCCGGGACCCATACCCCCAGGGTAAAGTTTGGCGAAGACTCGTAGTCCGGTACTGCCACCGTCTGTGACCGATAGATTCCGCGGTATGGGTCCCGGCGTTCGCCGGGACGACACCGAAAAGGTGGCGCGGGAATCTGTTCTCGAAAGACCGCCCTAATACGTGATCTTCGGCGGCAGCTTCTTCGCCTTGGCGATGATGTCGCCGACCGACTTCTCCGAAGGCAGGATGCGCAGCAGCTTCTTCTTCTCGTTGGCGTCGCGCATGCTCTGGGCGAGCCTTGCCGGATTCCGATAGGCGAGCTCGCGCACGGTGGTGACGCCGGCGGCGCGGACCAGGCCGACCTTGGCCCGGCCCATGCCGGGGATACGCATGTAGTCGGAGACGTTGGCCCATTCCAGCAGCAGCTGCTCGCTGATGCCGGTCTTGGCGGAAAGCGCTTTGCGGCCCTTCACCGTGCCGGCCGCCTCGAGCAGCCCGTCGGTGGTGCGGATACCTTGCGCCTTCAACTTGTTGGCGGCAAAGACCGACAGGCCCTCAATCTCGGAGATCGGATATGTCATGATACTCGATATGAATTGCCAAAGCTTCAGGCGAACTGGCTGAGGCCTGGCGTCCCCGCAACGATCTTGCCCATCTGATCTGCTCCGATTTTGTCTCGGCCGAAGCGGAAAAGTTCACGGGCGACGTTTTGAATTTCGGACATGCCGAGCCCCAGGCCCATCAGGCGCGTGCCGACCGCCATCAAGCCGCCGCCCATCAGCCGCGACAGTCCGCCGCCGCTCCTGGATGCCTCGATCGCGGCTTCCGCTCCAGGGATCTGGTCGATCAGGGCCTGCACGCTATCGGAAGGACCCTCGTTGCGGAGGAAGCCCAGGATAATGCCGACGCTCTTTTCAGCGACAGCACTATCTATGCTGGCGTTTGTCGCCAGCCGCCCGATCAGCTCGTCCATAAGGCCCGCCCCTCAGCCGGTTTGCTTGCCGGAGTATTTCTTTCGAAAATGATCTTGAGCCGGTGTGATGTGAAATTCAAGCGATGAACGCACGCGCCGTCGCGATTCACCTTCGAACGCGCGAAAGGTGTTGCAGCGGTGCAAGAGCGGAGATGGAATCGGCGAAAAATTGCCGCGTTGCGAACAGCTCGTTCCTACTTTCGGCTGATACCGTCCGTCTGTTTCCGACAATGTCGCATGCTTGGAGCGCGTTGAACCGTTTTAATCGGTGCGCGACATGCGTTAAACTACGGAACTGGAGCATTCGAGTTTCGGTACGCGAAACCCGGCAAGAAGAGATCAGAGAGAATAATGACCGCACAGGACAGCAAGCTCGGCGATACCGACGACAAGATCTTCGTCGGCAAGGGAGAGGAGCAGGCCTGGCTGACGCTGGCGCTCGCCAATCGCCACGGCCTCGTCACAGGTGCAACCGGAACCGGTAAGACTGTGACGCTGCAGGTGATGGCGGAAGGATTTGCGCGCGCCGGTGTTCCAGTCTTCGCCGCCGACATCAAGGGCGACCTCTCCGGCATCTCCGAGGTCGGCGAAGCCAAAGACTTCATCGTCAAGCGCGCCTCCGGAATGGGGCTGAATTTCCAGCCCGATCAGTTCTCGACGGTGTTCTGGGACGTGTTCGGCGAGCAGGGCCATCCGGTGCGCGCGACCGTCACGGAAATGGGGCCGCTTCTGCTCGCACGCATGCTCGACCTCAACGACGTGCAGGAAGGCGTGCTCAACGTTGCCTTCCGCGTCGCCGACGACGCCGGGCTGACCCTGATCGACATGAAGGATCTGCGCGCGCTGCTCGATGCCATCGTGCCCGATAGCGGGAAGAAGGGGGCGGATGCGGGGGAGGATCCGCTCGCAGCCATCCGCAAGGCCGCGCAGGGGTTCGGCAACGTCACCAAGGCCACCGTCGGCACCATCCAGCGCCAGCTGCTGGTGCTGGAGAACCAGGGCGGCACCAAATTCTTCGGCGAGCCGGCGCTGACGCTGAAGGACTTCATGAAGACCGACCGCGACGGCCGCGGCATGGTCAACATCCTGGTCGCCGACAAGCTGCTGCAGAACCCCCGACTTTACGCGACATTCCTGCTGTGGATGTTGTCGGAGCTTTTCGAGGAGCTGCCCGAGGCCGGCGATCTGCCCAAGCCGAAGCTCGTGTTCTTCTTCGACGAGGCGCATCTGCTGTTCAACGATGCGCCCAAGGCGCTGATGGACAAGATCGAGCAGGTGGTCCGCCTGATCCGCTCCAAGGGCGTCGGCGTCTACTTCGTGACGCAAAACCCGGTCGACGTCCCCGACCGCGTGCTCGGACAGCTCGGCAACCGGGTGCAGCATGCACTGCGCGCCTTCACCCCGCGGGACCAGAAGGCGGTCGCCGCTGCGGCCCAGACCTTCCGGCCCAACCCGAAGCTCGACACTGCCAAGGTGATCATGGAGCTCGGCAAGGGCGAGGCGCTGGTGTCCTTCCTCGAGGGCAACGGCACGCCGGCGATGGTGGAGCGGGTGATGATCCGGCCGCCGTCGGCTCGCATCGGGCCGATCACGCCGGACGAGCGCAAGGCGATCATGGCCGCAAGCCCGGTGAAGGGCAAATACGACACCGCCGTCGACGAAGAATCCGCCTACGAGATGATCCAGAAGCGCATTGCCGGCACGGCGGCCACCGCGGACGGCCCGGCTGGCGGAAATGGCGGCGGCCTTCTCGGCCAGATCGGCTCGATCGTCGGCACCATCTTCGGCACCAACGTCAAGCGCGGCCGCCTGTCGACCGGCCAGGTCATTGCGCGGGACGTGACGCGATCGGTCACCAACCAGGTGATCGGCGGGATGGCCGCCAATATCGGCAAGTCGGTCGGTGGCCAGCTCGGCGGCTCGATTGGCCGCACGCTGGTTCGCGGCGCGCTCGGCGGATTGCTGCGGCGGTAGGCAGGCCGCTTTGGGCAATTCCGCTTGCCGTTGCCCGAGGCCACCACCGGTACAATTTCAGGTGAGGGGCTCTCCAAGCCTGCGCCGGTCTGCTACGTCCTGTTCGCCGCCGCACAGGACCACTCCGTGACCCCGCCCGCCCCGTTAGCCAAGCCTGACGCGCCCCGACACCTGTCGCTGCGCGCGCCGCTGGATCTGCTGTTTCTGTTCTGCTGCGTCCTGCTCGCCGCCGACGTGCTCGTTCCCGAGATCTTCGGCAGCGGCAAGACCAAGGATTACCCGCTGTGGCTGTGGGCCGGGCAGCAGGTCCTGCAGGGTGAGCCACTCTATCCCGCCACGGCCGTCGAGTATTTCGAGTTCATCTATCCGCCGCTGCCGGCGATCCTGCTGGCGATCCCGAGCTGGTTCGGCAAGATCCCGCTCTATGTCGTCCTGTCGATCCTGAACGCCGTAGCGTGGTGGTACACCGGGACGTTCTCCCAGGTCATGGCCGGCTCGGGGCGCAGCCCCGGCCGCTGGCTGGAGGCGCTGCCCGCCGTCGTCACCGTGCCCTTCGTGTTCGACATGTTCGACCTCGGCCAGCCGAACCTCGTCCTGCTGGCCATGATGCTCTACGGCTTCTGGAGCTTGCGGCACCAACGTCCCTGGCTTGCGGGCTTCATGTTCGCGCTCGCCGCTGCCATCAAGGTGTTTCCGATCGCGGTCCTGCCGTATCTGGTCTGGCGGCGGAAATGGGCGGCGGCCGCCGCCACGGTCGCCTTCACCGGCATCCTTCTCTATGTGGTGCCGGCGCCGATCCGCGGCTTCGAGCGCAACGCGGCCGAGCTTGCGACCTGGTATCAGGGCATGGTCGGAACGAGCTCGGAAAAGGGCTTTGGCCAGCGTGACGAGCAGAACTGGTCGTGGGTCAACCAGTCCCTCATCGCCGTCACGCACCGCCTGGTCCGTCCGATCAACTTCAATCTGGAGGATCCCGGCAAGCCGCCGCGCACGATGAACATCATCGACGTCGACTACAGGACGGCGAACTGGATCGTGCTGGTGCTGTCGGCCTTGCTCGGGCTCGGCTTCGTCGCGATCATGCCGCAGCAAGCACGGCGAACGGCGCGCTCGGATGCGGAGGAGCTCGCCATCCTGTTCTGCCTGATCACGGTGGCCTCGCCTTTGGCACGGCAATACTACTTCATGTGGCTGTTCTTCCCGATGACGGTGCTGATGCATCGCGCCGCCTTCGACGAGCGGGCGAATGTGCGTCTCGGAACCTGGCTCGCGCTCGGCGCGGCCGGCATTCTCATGCTGCTGGCGCTGCCGTGGTTTCCAACTGTCCTCCAGGCCTGGGGCAACAATCTCCTCGCGACCGCCGTACTTGCAGGTAGTCTTGCATGGCACATCCGGCATCCGCCCGTTGCGGCTGGCTCCGAGCCTGCGGCGGCGCTAAAACCCGGTACCTCTTGAGACTCGAATGTCAGGACCCACAACCATGGCCAATGCGCAGCTTCAATCCGTGCTCGACCACATCGACAAGGATTTCGACAACAGCCTGGAGCGCCTGTTCGCGCTGCTCCGGATCAAGTCGATCTCCGCCGATCCGGCCTTCGCCGGGGATTGCAAGGCGGCGGCCGAGCATCTCGCCAAGGACATCGCGAGCCTCGGCGTCGCCACTGAAGTGAGGCCGACGGCCGGGCATCCCGCCATCGTCGGCAAGACCGGTGCCGGTGGACGGCCGCATGTGATCTTTTACGGCCATTACGACGTGCAGCCGGTCGACCCGCTCGATCTCTGGCACCGTCCGCCGTTCGAGCCCGTCGTCACCGATCATGCCGACGGCCGCAAGATCATCGTCGCGCGCGGCGCCGAGGACGACAAGGGCCAGGTGATGACCTTCGTCGAGGCCTGCCGCGCCTGGAAGAAGGTGACGGGCTCGCTGCCGGTCGACATCACCTTCCTGATCGAAGGCGAGGAGGAGGTCGGCTCGAAGAATTTCGTGCCCTTCATTGAGGCCAACAAGGACGAGTTCAAGGCCGACTACGTGCTGGTCTGCGACACCGGCATGTGGGACCGCAACACGCCGGCGATCACGACCTCGCTGCGCGGCCTGCTCTACGAAGAGCTGAAGATCACCGCCGCCAATCGCGATTTGCATTCCGGCGTGTTCGGCGGCAGCGCGATGAACCCGATCCGGGTGCTCACCAAAATTCTGGGCGGCCTGTTCGACGACGACAACCGCATCACCATTCCCGGCTTCTACGACGGCGTGAAGGACCTGCCGCCCGATATCCTGGAGCAGTGGAAGAAGCTCAATCTGACGCCGGAGATATTCCTCAAGCCGATCGGCCTGTCGATCCCCGCCGGCGAGAAGGGACGCCTCCTGATCGAGCAGGCCTCATCGCGCCCGACCTGCGACGTCAACGGCATCTGGGGCGGCTATATCGGCGAGGGCTCCAAGACGGTGATCCCGTCGCATGCTTCGGCCAAGGTCTCGTTCCGCTTGGTCGAGGGGCAGGACCCGCAAAAGATCCGCAAGGCGTTCCGCGACTACGTGACGGCGCGCATTCCCGGCGACTGCAAGGTCGAGTTCGGCGACCATTCCGCCGCGCCCGCCGTCGCGCTCGACTGGAACTTGAAGCCGCTCGCCGCCGCCAGCAAGGCGCTGACGGAGGAATGGGGCAGGGAGACCGTGCTGATGGGCTCCGGCGCCTCGATCCCGATCGTCGCCGACTTCAAGCGCACGCTTGGCCTCGACTCGCTGCTGGTCGGATTCGGATTGGACGACGACAACATCCATTCGCCGAACGAGAAGTACGATCTTCGCAGCTTCCAGAAAGGCATCCGCTCCTGGGCCCGCATCCTCGCGGCGGTGGCGGAGGTGAAGTAGGGCACGGGGCCGTAGGGAGCTGCATTAGGGTGGGCAAAGGCGCGCAGCGCCGTGCCCACCAATCTCTCAGTGATTATGAAAGAACGTGGGCACGCTCCGCTTTGCCCACCCTACGGCTCTGTTGTCGTGGCGACCACCGCCCCAAAATAAAAACGCCGCCCGGAATTGGGCGGCGTTTCATTCCAAAAGGCGTAGAGGTTCGTTAGGCGCTACCCTACACCAAATCCCGAAAATCTCAAGACCGGTAGCCCGGAAGCTCGCGGTCGAGCTTGCGCAGCAGCGGCGGCCACACGAGGTTGGTGGCGCGCAGCTCGGCGCGGTCGCGGTTGGCGAGCAGCTCGGTGTTCTTGTCGATAGCAATATCGTCGACCGGATAGACCGGCGTGCCGAGCGCGCGCGTGCGCACCTGCATCGAGCAGGCGCGCTCGAGGTGATACATGCGCTCGAAGGCGGAGGCGACCGAGCGGCCGACGGTGAGCGTGCCGTGATTGCGCAGCAGCATGTGGTTGTGGTCGCCGAGATCCTTCTGCAGCCGCGGCCGCTCGTCGTGATCGAGCGCGATGCCTTCATAGTCGTGATAGGCGAGGTCGTGGGTGACGAGCTGGGCGGTCTGGTTCAGCGGCAAGAGGCCCTCCGCGCTGCTCGACACCGCGGTGCCGTCGAGGGTGTGGAGATGCAGCACGCAGATCGCGTCCTCGCGCACCTCGTGGATCGCCGAATGGATGGTGAAGCCCGCCGGGTTGATGCTGTATTCGCTCTCGGAGAGCTGGTTGCCGTGCAAATCGACCTTGACGAGGCTCGAGGCGGTGATCTCGTCGAACATCAGCCCGTAGGGATTGATGAGAAAATGATGGTCGGGGCCGGGCACGCGCGCGGAGATGTGGGTATCGACCAGATCGTCCCAGCCGTACAGCGCGACAAGGCGGTAGCAGGCGGCGAGATTGACCCGTTGCTGCCACTCAGCCTCCGTCATATCAGACGGCACTTCCTTCAGGCGCGCTTCCGCTGGCGACATGGCTGATCTCTCCGAACATCGTTGTTGCGGGGCGGGAGCGTAGTACCGCTCGTGGCAAGCAGCAAGGCGCGACAAGCGCGCGGCAGTCAAGCGCAGCCCGCATGAGCGGAGCGACATGCGGGGCCGCTCTGAGAGGGATTCCGGATGTCGCTTTCGCTCATCCGGGCTACGCCCTAGAGAAAATTATTACGGCGCCGGGATCGAGAGCAGGCTGGAAATGCTGCGGCCGCGGATGTCGTAGACGCGGGCGAACACGACATCGTCGCGCTTGATCTCGACCATCACGGGCGCGGTGAGGCCCTTGCAGTAGAACTCGCCGAGCGTCATCGCGAAATCGGCCGCGTTGGAATCCCAGCCGATGGTGAAGTCGGGCCCGAGCGCGACCTGGGCGGGGCGCTGCGGACCGCAGACCGCGACCTTCCATTTGCGATTGGTCGGCGGCACTTCCTGGCGTTCGACGATCTGCTCGCGCAGCTCATCCGAGGCCTGCTTCAGCGCGAGACCCCAATAGTCCAGCATGAAGCGGTCGTCGGCGCCGCGCACGGTGCCGGCGATATGGTTGAAGTGGGTGTACTGATAGGGATGCAGCCGGATCATCTCGGCGAGCGAGAGCGCAAGGCCAAAGCAGAACGTGGCGAGCACGACCGGCTGCCAGGTGCGGTGATTGGCGCGCAGGCGCTCCATGGCCCACGCGAAAGCGACGCCGCCGAGCACCGCCATCGGAGGGATCACGAACACGAAATGGCGGATGCCGTTGTACAGCGCCGGCCGCTTCACCATCGCGATCGCGAGCGGCAGGGTCGCGGCCAGCGTCAGCATCAGCATGATGGTCTTGCGCCGCGCCGGCACCTCGCTTCGCGGCAGCATGCCGAAGGTGCTGACCACGGCGCCGGCCATCAGCACCAGCATCACCTCGGGCAGCTGCAGCGCGAACAGCGTCGGCAGATAGGACCAGGGCATGTCCGGCACGGACACGATCGCGCCGTCGAACATCTCCTTCCACGGCTTCTCGAAGAAGTGCGAGAAGTAGGTCAGCGCCTCGAAGGGATTGCCGGGCTCCATGATCGACCACGGCCAGATCAGGCCCATCACGAGATAGCCGAACGCCAAGCCGGGCAGCAGCACATAGACGACATGGGCGAAGCGGCGGACCGACTCGCGCAGGCCCTCGCTGCGCAGTTCCTCCAGGAACAGCGGGACGAAGCCGAGCACGGCGTAGACCAGCGCGAGCCCGCCGAGAACGCGGCAGCCCAGCGAAAGGCCGGCACCCAGGCCGACGATCAGGATCGTGCGCGGCGACGGCTTGGGATATTCCTCGGCGAGCCGGACCAGGCCGAGCATCAGGATGATCATGGCCACCGCGAAGGGCGCATCCTTCGGATTCATGAACATGTGGCCGTAGAAGATCGGGCACAGCGCGAGCAGCAGCAGCGAGGCAAGACCGGCAAGGGGCCCGCCGATGCGACGGCCGAGCCGCCACGTCACCGCAAGTCCGACCACGCCGACAATGGCGCCGACCAGACGTCGTGTCTCGAACAGCTCGAGCGGAATGATTTTGTGCAGGAGGGCCGCGACCATGTCGAAGCCGCCGCCATACATGTAGAGATTGGCGAAGGAGAGCGCCGCAGTATCCTTGAAGCCGGAACCGAACATGCGCAGCAGCAAATCGGCATATTCAGCGTGGGTGTAGTCGTCCCAGCCGAGGCCGTAGTCGCGGAACGTCAGGCCTGCAACGACCGCGACCGCGGCCAGCACCAGCATGGCGAGATCGTCGCAAGTCCGTTCGACCGAGCGCCGCAGAGGCGTGTCGATCGCCGAAGTCGTGATGGATGTCATGGCTATCGGTGCCCCGGAATCCCCTCTTGGCCCTGCTGGTGCGCGCGGGCCTGTTCCCCGGACTCCCTATAGCGCAGTTCCATTACCAAGTAATTGGGCATTATGGCTAAATTCCTGATGCGACGCAGCAATTCCGGTTACTTGAGAGCAGTCTAAGCAGTAGCGAGCCGTAGCTGAAGGGAATGTGAATAAGTCCCTGATTTCCTTCCCTTTAGGAACGCTACCGACGATTCCTCGTTGGCGTGGAACACCGGATGACGGTATCGTGGCGTTGCGGTTGTCGCGTGTGGATGGCGACCGGGGGTGAGTTCGATGAATCTGGCATTGTTGATCGCGGGGATTTTCGCCGTCGTGGCGGGCTTCCTTTCGATCCTGTTTGGCTTCTCCGTCAGGGAGTTCAGCCTCGGCAGCCCCCTCATAATCTCGGGCACGATCGCCGTCTGCTCCGGAATGTTACTGGCCGGCCTCTATGTCGTGGTCACGGAACTGAAGGGCCTCGCGCGTCGGCTGGCCGGTGCGCCGTCCGAGGTTCGGGTCAGGCCCGTGCTGCCGGGCCTCGCCGCATCAGGCGCTGCGCCCGAGTCGATGGCTGCCGCTGCGGCGGCAAGGATCGAGGGAAGGGCCGAAGGAAGGATCGAGCAGCCACCGCCGCCGCCACCTGCTGCAGGCCCGCCGCCGTGGCAGAGCGAAGCTGCCGCGCGCGAGCGTCCGCGCGTCGAGGCTCCGCCGGTGCCGGAAGCTCCAACGCCGCCCGCGGCTCCGGAAGCGCCGCGCCGGCGCAACCTGTTGTTCGCCTCGACCTCGCGCAAGGAGCGGGAGCGTGCGGAGGCGAAGGCCATCGAGGACGCGCCGCCGCAGCTACCTGCGGAGCCCGGTGAGGCCCTGGATACTCCGCCTGCAAGCTTTGACGATGCCTGGCCGAAGCCGGACCGCATGCGTCCGTCGGAGCCGCCGGCCGCCCTGCGCCGGCCGCCGCCGCGCTCGCCATCGACCTTTGCGGAGGCCGCTCCGCCGCCTGCACCCGAGCCGCCGCCTCCACCACCACCCGTCGAGCAGGCGCCCGTGACCGTCCTCAAATCCGGCATCGTCGACGGCATGGCCTATTCGCTCTATTCCGACGGCTCGATCGAAGCGCAGATGCCGGAGGGCATGATGCGCTTTGCGTCGATCGACGAGTTGCGTGCCCATCTCGACCAGCGGTCCTGAACTCTGCCGCGCAGCAGTCAAGCGCCGCAATCGTCGTCGCCTCGTCAGTCCCTTGTTTCAGCCGAACGTATTGTTGACACGGAAAGGTTCGGCGTCGTCTATCCCGTGAAGCGCAAGGTGCAGAGAGGGCGGGCCCATGTCGGATGCCGGGGCTAAGAATTTCATCGAGCTGACGGCGAGCATCGTGTCGGCTTATCTCGGCAACAATCCGACGCCCGCGGCGGAGATTCCGAACCTGATCAGCCAGGTGCATGGCGCATTGGTGCGGGTGTCGTCAGGCCGCACCGAGACCGCGCCGCTCGAGCCGGCCAAGCCGGCGGTCTCGCTGAAGAAGTCGATCGCGCCCGACTATCTGGTCTGCCTGGAAGACGGCAAGCGCTTCAAATCGCTGAAGCGCCATCTGCGCACGCAGTACAACATGACGCCGGAGCAATACCGCGAGAAATGGGGCCTGCCGGCCGACTATCCCATGGTCGCGCCGAACTATGCGGTGGCGCGCTCGCAATTGGCCAAGCAGATGGGCCTCGGACAGCAGCAGCGGAAGCGGAAGTAGCTCGTCCGCTCGGCCAGCTCTCGTAGGGTGGGCAAAGGCGCGCTCTTGCGCGACGTGCCCACGAATTCTCAACCAGTCACACGCAGATCGTGGGCACGCTCCGCTTTGCCCACCCTATGAATTCTTGCTGCGTGGCTCGAAGCACGCGCTCCTCACGTGAAGATCGCTACGACGCTTCCGCGAGCGCCTCTTTCGCATCGGTCTTGATGCGCTCGACCATCGAGCGCAGGCCGTTGGAGCGCTGCGGCGTCAGATGATCGCGAAAGCCGAACTCGTTGAACACGGCGATCGCGTCGGTATCGATGATCTCCTGCGGCGTGCGGCCGGAATAGAGCGAGAGGACGATCGCGACCAGCCCGCGCACGATATGCGCGTCGCTGTCGCCGCGATATTTCAGGATCGGCGCGCCATGGCCGCGGTCGACCAGCTTCTGCAGCCAGACCTGGCTGACGCAGCCGTTGACCTTGTTCTCGGCGGAGTGTTCCGCCTCCGGCATCGGTTCCAGGGTGCGGCCGAGCTCGATGACGTACCGGTAGCGGTCGTCCCACTCGTCCAGAAGCTCGAAATTGTCCCTGATTTCGTCGATCGTCGTCATGTTGGCCCGTGTTCCCGTTAGGGCCAATATAAGGATGCGAGGAGATGAAATCGATAGGGTTTGGGCGCTAATTCGCCGCCGGGCCGCGCCATTCCAGCGCGAGGTCGTCCTGGCTCAGGGTATCGCGCGGTGCCTCGGTCGATGCGGCATCGCCTTCGCCGGCCATCGCGATCGAGCCGGTATGGTCGGGCGCCTTCTTGTCGTTCTTGTCGTTCTTGTCGTTGGAGATCTGCTCTTTCTTGTCGTTGATGATCTGGTAGATCTTGCGCGCGCCGTCCTGGGCGCGCTGGCCGATGATGGTCGCGGCCTGTCCGCCGACCTCGCAGGCCGCCGGCTGGCGCTTGCAGAACTGGGTCATGTCGGAGACGGCCGCGGTCGCAGCCTGCACCGCGTCGGCGGCACCGATCTGGGGCAGCTTCTCCGATTCGGGCGTCTTGTCCCTGGGCAGGAGCACCAGCACCAGCCCGAGCCAGAATGTGATGCGGAGCAGAAAGCGCATCTTATCGACCTGTTCGTTAGATCCCGCCCGCGGCGATGGTCCGCGCGCGTTTCGACCTAGCAACTCTCGATAAATCGCAAGTGATTGCCTTGAGCTTAATTCGCGGAAAATTTACGCAAAATTCTTCGAGATCGACGGTGTCGTAAATTTTCGATTGACGCCGGCGCCCGTGATTCTGCTGGCATGCGTATCCACCAATTCGAAACCATGCCGGGATGTGTGAAACCCTGTGTTCACCATCCTCGCCGAAGACGTCGCCAAATCGTCTAAAAAGCCCCGCGATGTCCCGGCGTCCGGCCGCACACCGAGCCGCCTTAGCACTCGTTTAAGGTCGCTCTGACACGGTGGCTCAACGACAAGGAGGCGTTGCGGCGCGTCTTCCAAAGACGATTGAGCCGAAGCGCGAGACCCGTGACAGTTTTGAGTATCATCCGCGATTGTCTCGATGCACTGCTGCATCCCTCCGCGCGTTACGATGCGCTGATGCGGGCGCGTCATCGTGCCTTCATGGCGCCGCGGCTGCTCGGCAGCCTGGCCGCCTTTGCCGCATTCCCGGTCTATCTCGCCATGCGCGGCGCACCGAGCGCGGTCGAGGTCGCCGCGTTCGCCTGGCTGATCGCGCCGATCCTGCTGTCCTGGTTCCTGTCGCGCACCGGCCGCTATGAAGGCGCCCATGTGCTGTCGTCGCTGGCGCTCGCCGGCCTGATCATGGCGGTCGCGGGCACCACGGGCGGCATCGAATCATTCGCCGCGGTCTGGCTGGTCGTGGTTCCCCTCGAAGCCGCGCTGTCGGCCTCGCGCCGCGTCGCTGCCTTCGCTTCCTTGCTCGCGCTGTCCTGTGCGGGACTCCTGATTCTCGTCGGCCAGCTCGGCTGGCTGCCGGTTGCAGACACCAGCACTGCTGAACGCGGCGTGCTGATGGCGTGCGGCGTCGTCTCGGCGACGCTCTATGCCGCCGGCCTTGCCTTCGGCGCGGAATCGCTGGCGCGCACCAGCGTTGCGCTGCTGTCGCGCGAGGAGGAGCGCTATCGCCTGCTCGCCCGCAACATGAGCGACGTCGTCTCGCGGCATCAGCGCAACGGTGCGGTGCAGTTCATCTCGCCGGCGGCGGAAGCCATGCTCGGCATGCCGGTGGCGCAACTGCTGGGGCATGGCCTGTTCGACCGCGTCCATGTCGCCGATCGCCCGGCCTATCTCACCGCGCTCTCCGATGCCGCGCGCGGCGACGTGCGCAGCATCGAGTTCCGGCTGCGGCGTGAGCCCGACGGCTCGGAGCGCGGCCAGGTCGATTTCCTCTGGGTCGAGATGCGCTGCCGCCCGCTCGACCGGGATATCGGCCACAATTATCACAGTGACGTCACGCGCGAGGCCGAGGTCGTCGCCGTGATGCGCGACGTCACCGACCACAAGCTGTCCGAGCAGGCGCTGGATCAGGCGCGCAGCGCCGCGGAAGCTGCCGATGCCGCCAAGACCCGCTTCCTCGCCACCATGAGCCATGAGCTGCGCACGCCGCTGAACGCCATCATCGGCTTCTCCGAGATGATCGCGCAGGAGCAGACCCTGATGCTGGGTGCGGCCCAGCGCCAGGAATACGCGCAGCTCATCAACGATTCCGGCCAGCACCTGTTGTCGGTCGTCAATGGCATCCTGGACATGTCGAAGATGGAGTCGGGCAATTTCGAGATCGCGTCCGAGCCGTTCGCGCCGCGGGCCTCGCTGTTGCATTGCTGCAATCTCTTGGCGCTGAAGGCGCGGGAGAACGGCATCGATCTCATCACCGATGCGCCGCAGGATCTGCCCGTCATGACCGGCGATCCCAGGGCGTTCAAGCAGATCGTGCTCAATCTCGTCGCCAACGCCATCAAGTTCACCGAGCGTGGCGGTCAGGTCTCCGTGACCGCTTCGGTGTCGGGTTCGCAGCTGACGCTGCGCATCAGCGATACCGGCGTCGGCATCGCGCCCGACGATCTCAAGCGCATCGGCGCGCCGTTCTTCCAGGCGGGCAAGACCTATCAGCGCCGTCACGAGGGAACCGGCCTCGGACTTTCGATCGTGAAGAGTCTCGTGGCGTTGCATCTTGGCGAATTGACGGTACAAAGCAGTTTGGGAGAGGGCACCGCCGTCACCGTCAGGCTGCCGCTCGTCTACACGCCGCCGCAAGTCAAGCCGGTCGAAAGCAAGGTCGCGACGCTGACGCCGGTGCTGCGCCAGGATCTTCAGGACCAAACTCACGACCAGTCTCAGGACCAACCCGCTCTGGTGAAGAAAAGTGCCTAGGAAGTCTACCAAGGACGAAGCCGCTCCGCGCCGCCGTGGCGCCAAGGCCGCGGTTGTCGATGTCGAGACCGAGCGCAACCTCGTGATGCGCGTGCTGCTGCACAGCCCCAAGGACACGCTGGCCGGTCTCGTCGCCGTCGCCGCGATCGGCGCGATCGTTGCCAATGCGCTGTTCCTGCAGACCGGCCGCCATCCGGCGCCGATGTTCGGCACCGTGATCAATCTTCCCGCACCGTCCTCCGTGGCGCTGTCGAACCCAATGCCGCGGCCGCGCCCGGTCGGCGCCGATACCTCGCCGCTGGAGCCGCGCGCGACGGAGTTCCGCGCCGAGCCGAAACCTGCCGAGCGAGCCGCCGAGAAGCCGCCGGAGAAACCCGTCGAGGCGACCGCATCGACGCCGCGCGCGGGCAGTGATCCCATGACCAATCTGGTCAAGGCGACGACCTCGACGCCGCCGTCCGCCATGCGTCCACCCGCGCCGATTCCCGTGCCGCAGAGCCCCGCCGCCCGGCGTATCGCCGGCGTTCAGCGCGCGCTGTCCGAATATGGCTACGGGAATTTGAAGATCACGGGCACGATGAGCGGCGAGACCCAGTCCGCGATCCAGAAGTTCGAGCGCGAGCACAAGATGCAGGTCACCGGCCAGTTGTCCGACCGGCTGCTGCGCGAGCTCGGCGCCGCGATCGGCCATCCCGTCGAATAACCCCACCGCCCGCTGTCATTGACGCCGATCAATTCCGGGCATCGCGCGCCGCCGCGCCCCGCGCGCGGGCGATTTGCTTGGGATCAATGACGGCCGACGGCTTCGGGGAACATGATCGCTCATCTTCAACGAAGAAGAGAGGTTGTCATGTTCAAGGTCTCGGTTCTGGTCTGGATCATGCTGGGTACGGTGCTGGCGGGCGTCAGTCTGATCGTCGTGCTGATGGTGCCGAGCTTCGCCGCCGACGCGATCAGGAACATCCCCTATGCGGTCGCCGTGGGATTCGCACTTGCGATGCCGCTGTCATACCTCGTCGCGCGCCAGATCAACGGCGGGCAAGGTGTAAGCAAGGCGTGACAATCGGACGCTGAGACTGGCGGCGCGCGTCACGCTGGCCTATCGTTCGGCTCATGCGTTTGAAATCCAACATATGGGTCGCGGCTTACCTGCGCCGGTGCCAGACCGAGGGCGTGTTCGGCGCGGTGCGCCGTCGCGGTGCCGAGGAGGCGGGCGCGGTGTTCGTGAAAGTGTCGCTGCTCGACGGCCATGCGATGCTGTACGCGCCGGCGCCGCAGACCTCTTACGACGACGGCCGCCCCGTCGATCGCTTCTTCGTGCCGGTCGCGCAGCAACCTCTGCCCGAGCACACGATCGAGGAGCGGCTGACGAAGGAAATCCGCTTCGATCCGGACGCCTGGATCGTCGAGACCGAGGATCGTGCCGGACGGCATTTCCTCGAGCTTGCGAAGGCGTAGCTGTGTCCCGGACAAGCGGCGACGCGCCAGCGTTGCCGTGCAGAGCCGGGACCCATAAGGCTGCATCAACGAAGGCGGAGAGATGGGCCCCGGCTCAGCAGCGCATCGCCGGAGGGGCGCTGCGCTGCGTCCGGGGCACGACTGCGCGCTGCGCTCGCAATGACGAGCTTGGACGACGCGGGATCTCCCTCAACGCGAGTCGTTCAACGCTCCGACGACCCGTCGGTGCCGGTGCGGCGCGGTGGCATTGCGCCGGGCTGCACGCCCGGCCGGGTCTGGCTTGCGCCCGCGCGGGCGCGCTGGCGTTCGCCGTCGTGCAGTGACGACTGGTACTTTGCGCGGGTGACGGCGAGCGTCGAGCCGCGCCAGGCTGCCAGCATCACCAGCGCCGAGCGGTCGTTGAGACGATCGTAGAGCCGAGATAGCCGATAGACCTCGTTCACGGACGTGCCGATCTCCGGCTTGAAGAACAGCAGGATGCGCTGGAAGTTGGGGCTCGGCATGTCGAGCGCGCGCGCGGCGACCGCGAGCGCCTCGCCGCCGGCATCGTCGACGATCTGGGCCGCGACGCGGGAGGGCAGGATCAGGCTGTCGCCGAGCTCGAGGGTGAAATTCTCGACGTCGCCCGCGATCGCCGCCATCTCCAGGATCTGAATCGCGCGCTTGGCGCGCACGGTCGGAATGCGGGGCGCGGCCTTCAGCGGGGTCTGCGCCAGGTTGTGCAGGATCAGCGCGCGCTCGGAGGCGCCGGCGCGGAAGAACATGTCGTGGATCTCGGCGGCGTCCTTCGGCTGCATCGCCATGTTCGCGGCCATGCGCAGCTCGGCGTCGGTCGGCGTGCGGGCCGGCGAGGGGGCTTGTGCGGGCGTGGGGATTTCACGCGCCAGTGGAACCCTGCGGCCTTCATGTGCGGCAACCAGCCCGAGCTTCTGGAGAACCGGGACGGGCGTCGACGGATAGATCGCGAGCTTGGCCTTGATGGCCGCGCGGGTCGCATCGTCGACCTGGTCGATCAGCCGCGTTGCAAGCTCGGTGAACTGGCGCTGCTCGTCGTCACTGTGGATGCGGGTCTGCACATAGAGGTCGGTCAGCACGCGCAGCAGCGTCGGCCGAACATCGACGCCTTCGCGACGGGAGAGCGACATCAGCCCGTCGAATCCGGGAAACAGCGACTTGGTCATGGAGAGATACGCGACCTGGAAGAGATACTGCCCGCCAGCCTATCGCAGGCTCCTTTAAAGGCTCGTTAAGGAAAACGAGGCGTGAAGCCGAACGCTCGATTTGGAGCGATCTCGTGCCGCAACGGGACGTCGCGGGCGGCCCGTGCGGTTACGGTCCGACCGCGACGTTTACACCCCGTTAACCATGAACTGATCTTAATGAATGCATGTTGCATGAGCGCGCTCGGTCGCGCGGCAATTGAAGAGAGCTGACATGGGGACCATCATTGAATTTCCGGCCGGTCGCCGGGTGGGCTCGTCGGGGGATGTCGCTCCGCGCGCGGACATGGGAACGATCCTGATCCTTCCCGTCATCCGTATCGAGCGCGAGGCAGACGAAACCAGCGGCGATCACGGGCCGGAGCAGGGCACAGCGCCGGGGCGCCGTCGTCGCCGTCGCTGATTCCGGGCTTTTGCAATGCCGGACACCATCCGCCAGATCCGGTCTGTCCGATCGGCCGTGCTGCTCACGATGCTTGGCGCTGCGCTCGGTGCCTGTAGCGGCGGCGATTTCGGCCGCACCCGCGCCGACATGCGCAGCGACGACATGCATCGCTGGCTCGGCGAGGAGGTCACCTCCAGCGTCGGTCTGAAACCCTCGCAATTCCAGCTCACCGACGAGGAGCGCCAGCTGCGCGACCTCGCCTATCCCATGATCGAGCCGCCGCTGTCGCGCCCCGCCTGGAAGAGCGTGTTCGGCGACTACAAGGCGATGCCGTCACCCTGGCGGCAGAAGATCGTGTTCGACCGCACCATGTACGGCCGCACGCTGATCGACGAGCCGCACCGCTCGCATTCCTCGCGCTATGCGCAGCTGATCGAGGACGTCCGCAACGACATCACCCGCTTCGAGCCGTTCTTCGCATCCGCGATCCGCGTCATCGACCTCGACAGGAAGCGCAACGCCAGCATGGCGCGCGTCTCCGCGCTCTCGCCGAGAGAGAGGGACGACGCGGTCGCGCGGATGCAGGAGAACTCGCTGATCGTGCAGTGGGTGCAGCAATGTCTGGAGCAGCGCATCTCGTCCTATCGCTGGGCACTGGAGCGCCTGGTGATCCAGGCCCCCGACGGCATGGCCGCCGATGCCGACCGCCTGATCGGCGAGCTCGCCGCCCAGACCGCCAATCCGCCGGTCCAGGCACAACCGCCCTATGGGCGCGCGGTCATCTCGAAGGGCTGAGCAGAAAAGACGCTTCGGCGGCACGTATTGAGCGGTCGGAGCCGTCAGCCCATCGACTTGACTCTCGATCGGCTTGAAGCCGCGCCGGCGACAGCTACCTCCCGCGTGATCCACTCGGCGAAGACGCGGATCGGTCGCCGCTGCTGGCTCGCGCGCGGGAACACCAGATGGTGGCCGATATAGCGGATGTCGACGGAGCGTCCGGCGAGGGGGGCAACCAGCCGCCTTGTGGCGATCTCGCGTTCGGCAAGCCGGGTTGACTCCAGCGTCACGCCGAGGCCGCTCGACGCCATCGCGATCGCCAGGAAGCTGCGATCGAAGCGCATGCCATGAATGGCAGGCGCCTCGAGCCCGTTGGCGGTGAACCATTGGTGCCACTGCACCTGCTTCACTTCCGAGCGGATCAGCACCTGATCGAGCAGGTCCTTCGGCTTGCGGATTTTCTTCGCGAGCTCGGGCGTGCAGAGCGGCGTCACGGTCTCTTCGCCGAGCGGAATGACCTCGACTCCCTCGGCTCTCGGCTGCCCGTAGACGATGTCGATGTCGAAATCGTCGTTGCTGAACCGGGCATATTCCGTGCTGGCGGCGAGCCGGACCTCGAGCTGGGGCTCTGCGGCCATGAAGCGGGCAAGGCGCGGGGCGAGCCACTGCGCGGCAAAGCTCGGCGCGCAGTGCACTCTCAGCAATTGCGGGCCGCGGCCCGCGACCTCTTCGATCCCGCGGCGCAGATTGTCGAAGGCGGCGCCGGCATGACGCATCAGGTTCTCGCCCGCCGGCGTCAGACGGACGGCGCGGGCGCTCCGCTCGAACAATATCGTGCCCATCGCGCTTTCGAGCTTGCGGATGGCGTGGCTCACCGCGCTCGGCGTCAAATGAAGTTCGTTCGCCGCATCCCGGAACGAGCCGGTGCGTGCGGCCGCCTCGAACGCGCGGATGGACGATATCGGAATACTGGACAGCAGCATCCGACGAGTGAACCAAATTCACCTATGCAAGACAACAGCGCGTTTGTCGGAAACGAGGCAGGGGCATAATCAACGGGTCAAGAACAGTGGCGCCGTCGGTGCCGGCAACAGCCATTCAGGGAGGATCACAATGCTGCTACGCGGCAAGACAGCCATCATCACCGGAGCGGCCTCGCCGCGGGGCATCGGCCTTGCAACGGCCCGCCGCTTTGCGGCCGAAGGCGCCCGGGTCGCCATTCTCGACATCGACGGTTCAGCCGCGGAAGCCGCCGCGCGCGGACTCGAATCCGGCACTGGCGAGCCGCATCTTGGCCTCGCCTTGGACGTCACCGACAAGCAGGCCTGCATCAAGACCGTTGAGGCGGTCATCGCGAAATTCGGCCAGATCGACATCCTCATCAACAATGCGGGCGTGACGCAGCCGGTGAAGCTTCTCGACATCACCCCTGAAGATTGGGACCGCATCCAGGGCGTCAATCTGAAGGGCATCCTGTTCCTGTCGCAGGCGGTGATCCCGCATATGCGCAAGCGCAGGAGCGGGTCGATCGCGTGCATGTCGTCGGTCTCCGCCCAGCGCGGCGGCGGCATCTTCGGCGGACCGCATTACTCGGCAGCCAAGGCCGGCGTGCTCGGCCTCGCCAAGGCGATGGCCCGCGAATTCGGGCCCGACGGTATCCGCGTCAACTGCGTGACGCCGGGCCTGATCGGCACCGATATCACCGCGGGCAAGCTCACCGACGAGATGCGGACGAAGATCCTCGAGGGCATACCGCTCGGCCGCCTCGGCGAGGCCGCCGACGTCGCGGGCATCTACACCTTCCTCGCCTCGGACCTGTCGGCCTACGTCACCGGTGCGGTCATCGACGTGAACGGCGGCATGCTGATCCACTGAGCGAGGAGGGCAGACACATGACGACACCGACGCTCGCAAACGCACCGACGCTGGCACAGCGCGCCCGCAATATCCGCCGCAACGCCTTGCTGATGGGCGAGGTTCAGGGCCAGGGCTATATCGCCCAGGCGCTCGATATCGCCGACGTGCTGGCGGTGGCCTATTTCCACGCGATGCGCTTTCGCGCTGAAGATCCGGTCTGGGAAGGCCGCGACCGCTTTCTGCTGTCGAACGGACACTATGCGATCGCACTTTATGCGGCGCTGATCGAGGCCGGGATCATTCCGGAAGCGGAACTCGCGACCTATGGCTTCGACGAGAGCCGTCTGCCGATGTCGGGCATGGCCTCCTACACCCCGGGCATGGAGATGTCCGGCGGCTCGCTCGGCCTTGGCCTTGGCATTGCCGTCGGCATGGCGCTCGGGCTGAAGCGCAAGAAATCGGCGGCGCGAATCTTCACCCTGTTCTCGGACGGCGAGCTCGACGAGGGCTCGAAATGGGAAGCCATCATGTCGGCGGCCCATCACAAGCTCGACAACATCATCGCAGTCGTCGACGTCAACAATCAGCAGGCCGACGGTCCCTCCAAGCAGATGCTCGGCTTCGAGCCATTGGTCGACAAGCTCGAAGCCTTCGGCTGGTTCGTGCAGCGCGTCGATGGCAACGATCTCGACGCAGTGGTGGGGGCTTTCGATGCCGCGACGGCGCATGCCGAGCCGAAGCCTCGCATGATCGTCGCCGACACGTTGATGGGCAAGGGCGTTCCCTTCCTGGAGCAGCGTGAGAAGAACCATTTCATTCGCGTCGAGCCGCATGAATGGCAGCTCGCGCTGTCTGCACTGAACGCGGGAGACCAGCCATGAAGTCCGCCGGAACCCCCTCGGCAAAGCCGCGCCTGACCACGTCGGCCATGATCGCCTCGATCGCGGCGGAGGGCCAGCGCACCAAGCCCGCCCCCTTCGGCCACGCGCTCGTCGAGCTCGCCCGCAGCCGCGAGGACGCGGTCGGCATGACCGCCGATCTCGGCAAATACACCGACCTGCACATCTTCGCGCAGGCCTTTCCCGATCGTTACTACCAGATGGGCATGGCGGAGCAGCTGCTGTTCGCCGCAGCCTCGGGGCTCGCCGCCGAAGGCTTCATGCCGTTCGCGACGACCTACGCGGTGTTCGCCTCGCGCCGGGCTTACGACTTCATCCACCAGACCATTGCGGAAGAAGACCGCAACGTGAAGATCGCCTGCGCGCTGCCCGGCCTGACCTCGGGCTATGGACCCAGCCACCAGGCGGCCGAGGATCTCGCCCTGTTCCGCGCGATGCCGAACATGACGGTGATCGATCCCTGCGATGCGCACGAGATCGAGCAGGTCGTGCCGGCGATCGCCGCGCATCGCGGACCGGTCTATATGCGCCTGCTGCGCGGACAGGTGCCGCTGGTGCTCGACGAGTACAATTACCGGTTCGAGCTCGGCAAGGCTGCGTTGCTTCGTGACGGTGGCGACGTCCTGATCATCTCCTCGGGCATCATGACCATGCGCGCGCTGGAGGCGGCCCAGGCCTTGTCGGATGACCGCATTGATGCGGCTGTCCTGCACGTTCCGACCATCAAGCCGCTCGACACCGAAGCGATCCTGCGCGAAGCGGGCAAGCCCGGCCGCCTCGTCGTCGTCGCCGAGAATCACACCGTGATCGGCGGGCTCGGCGAGGCCGTGGCGACGCTGCTGATGCGCGCGGGCGTTCATCCCGCGTTCCGGCAGATCGGACTTCCCGACGAGTTTCTCGCCGCCGGCGCGCTGCCGACGCTGCACGACCGCTACGGCATCTCGACCGCGGAAGTGAAGCGGCAGATCAAGGAGTGGCTGCGCTAGCAGCCCGTCTTCCCGATCCACGACGGACATGCTTCGTCGCGCCGCTGCGAAGAACGACGGCTGCTGTCCAATGCCGGCGCATCGAGAGCCGGCCAGCAGCAACACGGGCGGTGAAGAGCCGCCTTTAGATCAACCAATCCATGCTCGACAGGAGGAAACGATGACCTTGCGCAAGCCGATAACTCTCAGCCGCCGCAAGTTGCTCATGGCCGGCGCCGCCGTGCCGCTATGTGCCATTCTCACCCGCCCGGCCTCGGCCGCGGAATTCACCTACAAGCTTGCGACGGGGCAGGATCCGACGCACCCCGTCAACATCCGCGCCAAGGAAGCTGCCGACCGCATTCGCGAGGCGACGAGCGGACGGCTCGAGATTAATCTGTTCCCGGCGAACCAGCTCGGATCGGATACCGACCTGTTGACGCAGGTCCGCAACGGCGGCGTCGAGTTCTTCAACCTGTCCTCGCTGATCCTCGCGACGCTGGTGCCGGCCGCAGGCATCGTCAACCTCGGCTTTCTCTTCACGAACTATGACGCGGTCTGGAAGGCGATGGATGGCGAGCTCGGCGCCTATATCCGCGCGCAGATCGCGCGGACGCCGATCATGGCGGTGTCGAGCCCCTGGGATAACGGCTTCCGCCACGTCACGTCGTCCGGCCGCGAGATCAGGACGCCGGACGATCTCAAGAACTTCAAGCTGCGCGTGCCGGCCGCTCCCAATCTGACGTCGTTGTTCCAGGCGCTCGGGGCAGGCCCCGCGCCGATCAATTTCAACGAGGTTTACTCCGCGCTCCAGACCAAGGTGGTCGACGGTCAGGAAAATCCGCTGCCGATCATCGCGACGGCCCGGCTGTACGAGGTGCAGAAGACCTGTTCCCTGACCGGGCATGTCTGGGACAATTACTGGATCCTCGGCAACAAGCGCGCCTTCGAAAAGCTGCCGAAGGATGTGCAGCAGATCGTCACACGCGAGCTGGATCGCTCGGCCAAGGACGAGCGTGCGGACGTCGCCAAGCTCAGCGAGTCCTTGCGCGCCGACCTGACCGCCAAGGGCATGCAGTTCATCGACGTCGACCGCGGCGCATTCCGCCAGGCCCTGGCGAAGACCAGCTTTTACGCCGACTGGAGGGCCAAGTTCGGCGATGAGGCCTGGACTCAGCTCGAGAAAGCGGCGGGCAAGCTGTCATGACCGCGATCAACCATATGCCTGGGATCGATCAGGGCGCCGCGGGTGCGGCGCCTCAATCCCGTGTGCACCGCTGGGCCGTCGCGGCCAACAAGGTGCTTGGTCATGTGGTTGCGATCCCGGCGGCGCTCCTGGTGCTCGCCGAGATCGTCGTTTTGTCGGCCGGCATCGTCGGACGATATGTCTTTCACGCTCCGATCATCTGGGCGGATGAGCTTGCCGGCATCCTGTTCCTGTGGCTCGCCATGCTGGGATCGGTGATCGCGTTCCAGCGCGGTGAGCACATGCGGATGACGGCCATCATCGGCATGCTCCGTCCCGACGCACGTGCCTTCCTGGACGTCGTTGCCGCCGCGGCATCGCTGGCATTCCTGCTGCTGGTGGTCCACCCTGCCTACGAGTTCGCGGCCGACGAGGTGTTCGTCACGACCCCGGCGCTCGAAATCGTCAACAGCTGGCGGGCTGCCGCGTTACCCGTTGGCATCGGATTGATGCTGGTCGCGGCGGTCCTGCGGCTCGCCCGCATCTCGAGCCTGCGCAGCCTGCTCGCGGCTGGGGCGCTCGTCGCCGGCATCATCGCCGCGCTCGTCCTCATCGCGCCGGTATTGAAACCGCTCGGCAATCTCAACCTGCTGATCTTCTTCGTGGTCATCGTCGGCGCCATGGTGCTGGCGGCGGTGCCGATCGCCTTTGCCTTCGGTCTTGCCACCGTCGGATATCTGGCGCTGACGACGAACACGCCCGATGTGGTCATCATTGGTCGCATGGACGAAGGCATGAGCCATCTGATCCTGCTGGCCGTGCCGCTCTTCGTGTTCCTCGGCCTGCTGATTGAGATGACCGGCATGGCGCGGGCCATGGTCGGCTTTCTCGCCAGCCTGCTCGGCCACGTGCGCGGCGGCCTGCATTATGTGCTGGTCGGCGCAATGTACCTGGTGTCGGGCATCTCCGGCTCGAAGGCGGCGGACATGGCCGCCGTGGCGCCGGTGCTGTTTCCGGAGATGACCAAGCGCGGCGCCAGGCCCGGTGATCTCGTGGCGCTGCTCGCGGCGACCGGGGCCCAGACCGAGACCATTCCGCCGTCGCTCGTCTTGATCACCATCGGCTCGGTGACGGGCGTATCGATCGCGGCGTTGTTCACCGGGGGGCTGCTGCCCGGCATCGTGCTCGCCATCGGTCTCTGCGCCGTGGTCTGGTGGCGATACCGGGGCGAGGACCTGTCGCATGTGAAGCGGGCCACGGGGAGGGAGATCGGCCGCGCCTTCGTCATTGCCATCCCGGCAATGGCGCTGCCCTTCGTCATCCGCGCCGCGGTGGTCGAGGGCGTCGCCACCGCGACCGAAGTTTCGACCATCGGCATCGTCTACTCGGTGCTCACCGGGCTCCTGATTTATCGTCAGTTCTCCTGGCGCCGCCTCTACCCAATGCTGGTGGAGACCGCGTCATTGTCCGGCGCGATCCTGCTGATCATCGGCGCTGCGACAGGGATGGCGTGGGCTCTGACGCAATCGGGCTTCTCGGCCTCGCTTGCAAAGTTCATGACAGCTCTGCCGGGCGGAACGCCTGTCTTTCTCGGCGTGACGATCCTCGCCTTCGTCATTCTGGGCAGCGTGCTGGAAGGCATCCCCGCCATCGTCCTGTTCGGGCCGCTATTGTTTCCGATCGCCCGCCAGGTCGGCGTGCACGAAGTGCACTACGCGATGGTCGTCGTGCTCGCGATGGGCATCGGCCTGTTCGCCCCGCCATTCGGCGTCGGCTATTACGCGGCCTGCGCCATCAGCCGCATCAGTCCCGACGAGGGTATCAAGCCGATCGTGGGCTATATCGTGGCCCTGCTGATCGGCACGCTGATCGTCGCGGCGATCCCGTGGATCTCGACCGGCTTCCTGTGACGCGGAGCCGGGCGGCGCTCACCGCTGCCCGTCATGCACGGAGATCTCCGACGCCTCGAGGCCGCCGATGCGGGCATGCGGGCGGCCGCCGGTTGCCATCACCAGGCCGAAGGCGATCTCGTCGCGCCGCGGCGCGTCCCACAGCGTCATCTCCGCGGTGCCGAAATGGCTGCGGACATAGGCGGCGTGGATGTGGCCGAGCGGCACCATCAGGCGCGTGCCCGGACCGCCGATGGTCTTCGCCGCCGGCACGATTGCTTTGGGTTGACCCAGCACCTCGCGCATGCCGTGACCGCCCGCTTCATGCCAGACGGCGCCATGCTCGAGCTCGCCGTCTTCGCCGACGATGATGCCCTTGCCATAGGCTTCGATCCGCGGCGCACCGCCGAGCTGTGCGATCAGCGCGCCAGCGAGCTCGCGACCGAGCTCACGCAAGGCCGCCTGGAACGGCATCAGATCGGGCTCATAGCGGCCGGCGAAGGGATTGCGGATCACCGCGACGGCGGTTCCGACCAGCAGCGGCTTCTCCAGCCGTGGGCCGCGCTCATGCCAGATGGTCTCGACGCTGAGCGCGGTCTTGCGAATATCGTAGGACGACATACTGAAGCTAGGCCTCGTCCACGACGGGATTGCTGAGCACGCCGATGTTCTCGATCTCGACCTCGACCACATCGCCCGGCTTGAGGAAGATCGGCGGCTTGCGGGTGAAGCCGACGCCGGCCGGCGTGCCGGTGGCGATGACGTCGCCGGGGACGAGATCGAAGATCGTCGAGCAATATTCGATCAGCCGCGGGATCGAGAAGATCAGCATCGAGGTGTCGGAGGACTGCACGGTCGCGCCGTTGACGCGCGTCTCCAGCTTGAGTTTCGTGGGATCGCCGATCTCGTCCGGCGTGACCAGCCACGGTCCGAACGGGCCGGTGCCGACGAAGTTCTTGCCGGAGGCGATCTGCTGGGCGTGGCGCTGCCAGTCGCGCACGCTGACGTCGTTGTAGATCGAATAGCCCGCGACATGATTCCATGCATCAGTCTGGCTGATATGACGGCCGCCCTTGCCGATGACGACGGCGAGCTCGCCCTCCCAATCGAAATTGTCCGAGACCTTCGGCCGGATCACCGGCGCGTTGTGAGCAACCTGGGAACGCCAGACCCGCAGGAAGATCGGCGGAAATTCCGTGATCTCGCGCTTCATGCCGAACGCCACGGCTTCGTTGTGGTGGTCGAGATAATTGCGCACGGCGCAGACGATCTTCTCGGGCCGCGGGATCACCGGCAGGTATTTGACGTCGCTCAGCGCCAACGTGGGCTTGTGCCCGGCGACGATCGCCTCGCGCTTGGCGTAGTCATCGCTGCCGAGAAAGTCCGCGAGCGTGGGGTACTGGGGCAGGGCGCGGCCCAGATCCACCACGCGGTTTTCGACAACGGCGCCCCAGCTTTCCCGATTTCCATCCAAGAACGACAGCAGCTTCATGATTTCGCCCTAACGGTTTTGATTTTCGATCTGATGTATTATTTTCGAAAATTAGGCCGGGCGCAAGCCCGCCGCGTGAAAATGCAGGTCGCCTATTCGGCGTCGAGCAGATGGCCGGCGTATTTGGCGACGTTGTCGGAGGTCGAGCGGATATGGGTCTCGATCAACTGCACGGCGAGATCCGCGTTGCGCGAGATGGCGGCCTGCATGATCGCCTGGTGCTCGCCGGCCTTGTCGCGCGGGCGCGGCCTGAAATTGGCGGAGAGATGCCGGTAGCGTTCGGCACGGTCGAACAGCTCGGCGCGAATGGCGAGCAGCGTCGCCGAGCCGCAGGCGGAGACCAGGGCCTGGTGGAACTGGCGATGCGCGATCTTCCACTCGGGATCGCGCAGGGGATGCTCGGGATCGCGCTGCTCGATCCGCTTCAATCGGTGCAGTGTGGAGATCACGGCGATTTCCCAATCGTCATCGCCCCGCTCGATCGAGCGGCGGATCAATTCCACCTCGATCAGCACCCTTGCATCGGTGACCTCCACCAGATCCTGGCGGCTGACCGGCGCCACGCGAAAGCCGCGCTGCTCCTGGGCATCGACCAGGCCTTCGGCGGCGAGCGCGGTCAGCGCCTCGCGCAGCGTGGTAAAACTGGCGCCGAAGCGTTCGCGCAGCACGTCGAAGCGCAGCGGCTCGCCGGGCGGAAGGGCGCAGGCAATGATCTCCTCGCGCAGCCGATGCGTGATGTCGGCGGCGATGGTCTTGCCGAATTCCTTGCGGGGGCGGACGGCGCTCTCGGGCATGGGACCTGTCGCTGAATCGATGCCTCAACATGCCGCGCTAACGACCATCTTGCAATAATTTTCGTAAACGGTATGATTTTCGAAAATATGGTCGCAGGGAGCGCGTGAAGTCATGAGGGCGGTGCTGGTGCGTCAGCCGGGTGGGCCGGATGCACTCGAATTGGTCGAGCTTCCGGTGCCTCTGCCCGGAGCCGGCCATGTTCAAATCCGGGCCGAGGCGTTCGGGGTCGGTCAACCCGACGTGCTGATCCGGCGCGGCGTCTACAAATGGATGCCGCCGCTGCCGGCCAATCCCGGCAACGACGTCGCGGGGCGCATTTCCGCGCTCGGGTCCGGCGTCGAGGGCTTTGCCATCGGCCAGAAGGTGCTGCTGAGCGCGCGCGATCTGTCCCAGCGCGGCGGCTGCTATGCCGACGTCGTGGTCGCGCCCGCGGATGCCGTTCACGCGCTGCCGGACAATGTCGATCTGCAAGCGGCCGTGTGCTTGTCGAACTACCAGGTCGCTTACGCACTGCTGCACGAGTGCCGCCATCCGCGCGCGCCCGCAAGCGCGCTGGTGATTGGAGCTGCCGGCGGCGTCGGCACGGCGCTGGTGCAGCTGGCCAAGCTTGCCGGGATGACCGTCATCGGCACGGTCTCGACTGAAGAGAAGGCCGCGTTCGCCAGGGCGAACGGCGCCGATCACGTCATCTTCTACCGGAGCGAGGATGTCGTGGCGCGCACCCGCGAGCTGACGGATGGCGAGGGCGTCGGCCTCGTGCTCGATCACGTCTGCGGGCCCGAGTTCACCTCTTATCTCGGCGCGCTCGGCAAATGGGGCACGCTACTGTCCTACAACGCCTTCGCCGGTTTGCCGGAAGAAAATCTGATGGCGGCGATGCGCGATCATCTCGACATCTGTCCGGCGATCCGCTGCTTCTCCTTCCACATCTACGACCACGATCGTGACGGACGCCGTGCCCTGATGCGCAGCGTGATCGAGGCCTTGAGCCGCAATGCGATCAAGCCGGCGATCTCGGCGGTACTGAGGCTCGACGAAGTCAGCAAGGCGCATACGTTGCTGGAGCAGGGCTCCGCGCTCGGCAAGATCATCATGATTCCATGAGGGGATGGACCGCACGATGACACAAGCACCCATTGCACGCTTCACCCGGCTGCGACACGCGACCTTCACCTCGCCCGATCCGGAGCGGCTGCTCGACTATTATCGCGGCGTGATCGGACTTGGCCTCGTTGCCCGCGACGGAGACCGCATTTTCCTCGCCAGCGATTCCGAGCAGCTCTCGCTCGTGATCGAGCCCGGCGATGCCGCACTGAGCAGCATCGCCTTTGAGATCTCCCCGGAGGTCCAGATCGAGGCGCTGGGCGCCGCGCTGAAGCAGGCGGACTTACGGCCCGAGCTTCGGAGCGATCCCCTGCCTGGTGTGTCCCGGCTGCTGTCGTTCACGGATCCAGAGGGCACGCGCTTCGAGCTGATCCAGAGCTGGACGCCCACGCCCGCGCAGGAGCGGATCGGTGGCCTCGCTGTCGCCAAGCTCGGCCATGTCGCCCTTCGCACGCCCGATCCCAAGGCCGCTTCGGAGTTTTACGAGAGCGTGATGGGCCTGCGGGTCTCCGACTGGATTGAGGACCGCTTCGTCTTCATGCGCAGCGGCTTCGAGCATCACACGTTGAATTTTGCGCTCGCGCCTGGCCGCGGTCTGCATCATTTTGCGTTCGAGCTGCGGGGCCCCGACCACATGCATCGGGCCTGCGACCATCTCGCGCGTCACAAGCTCCCGGTGCTTTGGGGACCGGTGCGTCACGGCCCCGGGCACAACACGGCGATCTATCACCGCAATCCCGATGGGCATCTGGTCGAGTTGTTTCATGACCTCGACCGGATGGTGGACGAGGAGCTCGGCTATTTCGAGCCGCGTCCCTGGCATCGCGATCGCCCGCAGCGGCCCAAAGTCTGGGTCGAGCTGCCGCGTGACGTCTGGGGTATGCCGCCGTCGCCTGAATGCACGGAGTTCGCGCGTTAGCGCGATCATGACTTGAAGACGCCGCACGCGTTGCGGCCAACGACATAACAATTGAGGGAGAGCATCCATGCGAGGGATGAAGCGGCTTGCTGCGGCCATTTTTCTGTTCGGTGGTTGTCTGGTGACCCCGGCATGGGCGGACAATTATCCGTCGCGTCCGATCCGCCTGCTGCATGGCTTTGCCGCCGGCGGCGCCGCCGACACGCTGTCGCGAATCATCGCCGACGGGCTGTCGAAGAAGCTCGGGCAGCCGATCATCGTCGAGGCCAAGCCGGGCGCCGGCGGCAACATCGCGGCGGATGCGGTCGCCAAGGCGGCGCCCGACGGTTATACGCTCGGCCTCGTCACCGGCGCGCACGCGATTTCCGCGGCGACCTACAAGAGTCTCGCCTATCAGCCGGCCGAAAGCTTCGAGATGATTTCGACGCTGGTCTACTACGCGCTCGTCATCGCCGTGCGCAGCGACTATCCCGCAAAATCGCTGGGTGAGCTCATCGCCATGGCCAAGGCCAAGCCGGGTTCACTCAGCTTCGGATCGGTCGGCTTCGGCAGCACGCATCATCTTGCGGGAGAATTGCTCAACGCCACAGCCGGCATCGAGATCGTGCACGTGCCGTATCGCGGCGATTCGCAGTCCACCACCGCGCTGCTCGGTGGCGACGTTCCCGTCATCGTCGGCACGCCCGTGCTGCTGGCCCCGCAGATCCAGAGCGGCGCGATCCGTGGCCTGGCGGTGACCTCGCCGACGCGCACTGCGTTGCTGCCCGATGTCCCGACCGTGCAGGAAGCCGGCATCAAGGGCTACGACGTGCGCACCTGGGCTGGCCTGCTGGCGCCCAAGGGAACGCCGTCCGCCATGATCGCCGCGCTCCATGCCGCGACGCTGGACGCACTCGGGGATCCCGAGCTCAGGCAGCGTCTGGAGACCGCCGTCGGCGGCGAGGTCCGCGGCAGCTCGCCGGAGGAGATGAAGAAGCTGATCGAGACCGAGATCGCCAAATGGACCGGCGTGGTCGAGCGCGCGAAGATCCCGAAGATCTGACCCGGGCCGGCGGCAGGGTCGGTACCGGCCGGCCCCTGGTCACGAATGCTTGATCCGGATCAACAAGCGCCACCGGCACTGGGATATGCTACGAGAGTTACGCTGCGACCTTGATAAGGTAACTCGATAAAGATGCGCCTCGTCCGTACCATCCTGGCATTCGCAATCGCCATATCCCTGGCGATGCTGCCCGTTGGCGCGTCCGCATCCGGGCTTGCCATGTCGTCGGACGATATGCCGGCGACCATGCAGATGGGCAGCGACGCCGGGATGGCGATGGACGATTGCTGCCCCGACATGAAGGGGACGCCCTCCCAGACTATCGGCTACAAATGCGGGATGGGTTTCTGCTGCGTCGGCGGCACCATCGCGCTCGATGCCATCAGGCCCGTCGTCTTCGGGCATTTCGCCGTAGCGGTGAGCACGATCGCCATCCCCGAGGATCAGGTCGTCTCCGTCCGCGGCAGCAGTCCTCCCTTCCGACCTCCTCGAATCTGATCTCGCAACAGCCGAACGCGCGCAGCACGTTTGCGCGCGACGACAACTGACGTGCGCGCTTCATGCGCCACGGCGAAAGATCAGATCATGAGGACAGGACAATGCTTTCCAAATTCAGCACCGCGGCGCTCGCCGCCACCCTTTCGCTTGCCGCCTCCGCCGCGATGGCGGGCCCCAGTGACTACGCCTTCGAGCCCGTCACTGCGCAAATGAAGAAGGGCGACGACGTCACGCTCTCGATTCGCCTTACCAACAAGCAAACCGGCAAGCCGGTGGCGGACGCCGTCATCTTCAAGACCCGCGTCGACATGGCCCCGGACGGGATGGCCGAGATGGAATCGGCGGTCGCGCCGCTTCCGTCGCAGGAGCCGGGCGTCTACGCCTTCCGGACGGACCTGCCGATGGCCGGCCGCTATCAGGTGACGCTGTCGGCGAAAGTGCAGGGCGAGCCCGAGACCGTCACCGGCAAGGTGATCGTCACGGCGACCAAGTGAGCGTGCGGACGCTGCTTGCGGCGTCCGAACTTTCTCCTTCCCCTCACATGGACGCGTGCCAAGCGCGCGAAGACACACCATGAAGACGCTGCGTCTCCTGACACTTCTCGCGCTGGCCGGTGGCCTGGCCGTGGGCGCATACTGGTCCTCGCACGGACGCTGGTCCGCTCATGCCGAGGCGACCCCGGCTGCAGCTCAAGCGGACCGAACTCCGCTCTACTATCGTGACCCCAACGGCGCGCCACTCTGGTCCGCTAGTCCGAAGCAGGACGACCGTGGCCGGGATTATCTGCCGGTCTATGAGGACGGTCAGGCGACTGCGACGGCACCAAAGCCACCGCAGGCGACTTCCTCGCGAAAAATCCTGTACTACCGCAACCCCATGGGCCTGCCCGACACCTCGCCGGTGCCGAAGAAGGACCCGATGGGGATGAACTACGTCCCCGTCTACGAAGGCGACGAGGCCGACGACGGCACGGTCAAGCTCTCGCCGGGCAAGATCCAGCGCACCGGCGTGAAGTCCGAGCCGGTCGAACGACGGACGATCCGCGTCACGGTCAAGGCCCCCGGCACGATCCAGCTCGACGAGCGCCGCGTCTCTGTCATCGCGATGCGCGCCGAAAGCTTCGTGCAGAAGGTCGCCGACGTCACCACTGGCACGCGTGTGAAGGCGGGCCAGCCGCTGATGGAGATCTACAGTTCGGCGGTTGCGTCCGCCGCGGCGGAATATCTTGCGACGATCACCTCCAAGACGGTGGGCGGCGTCGAGATGTATGGCCGCGGCTCGCGGCAACGGCTGGTCAATCTCGACGTGCCCGAGCAGGTCATCGCCGAGATGGAGAAGACGCGCCTCGCGCCCGTCACCATCCATTGGTCGGCGCCGCGCGACGGCATCGTGCTCGAGCGCAGCGCGATCGAAGGCATGCGCGCCAATCCCGGCGACGTGCTGTTCCGGATTGCGGACACCTCGGTCGTCTGGGCCCTCGTCGATATCGCCGAACGCGATCTCGGTCATATCGCGGTGGGGCAGTCCGTGGCGGTGCGCGCGCGGAGCTTTGCCGGCCGCATCTTCAGCGGCAAGATCGCAATCGTCTATCCGCAGGTGAACCGCGACACGAGGACGGTTCGCGTCCGGATCGAGCTTGCCAATCCCGATGCGGCGCTGCTGCCGGACATGTATGTCGATGCCGAGATCGACACGGCCGATAGCGCGCCCGTGCTGGCGATACCGGATAGCGCGGTGCTCGACACCGGCACGCGCCAGGCCGTCCTCGTCGACAAGGGGGAAGGGCGCTTCGAGCCGCGCGAGGTGAAGCTCGGCCGGCGTGGCGGCGGCTACATCGAGGTGCGGGACGGGCTTGCCGACGGCGAGGAAGTGGTCACATCCGCCACCTTCCTGATCGATGCGGAAAGCAATCTGAAGGCCGCGCTCAAGGGTTTTGCGGAAGGAGCGCCTCAGGCGTCCGATGCGGGCCATGCGGCGGGAGAGCGCAAATGATTGCCCGCATCATCGCCTGGTCGGCGCGCAATCTGCTGCTGGTGCTGTTCGGCACCGGCTTTGCGGCCGCCGCCGGTCTCTATGCGCTGATCCATCTGCCGCTGGATGCGATCCCTGATCTCTCCGACACCCAAGTCATCGTCTACACCGAGTATCCCGGCCAGGCGCCGCAGGTGATCGAGGACCAGGTCACCTATCCCTTGACGACGGCGATGCTGACCGTGCCGAAATCGAAAGTCGTGCGCGGCTTCTCCTTCTTCGGCGCCTCGTTCGTCTACGTGATCTTCGAGGACGGCACCGACATCTATTGGGCGCGCTCGCGCGTCCTGGAATTTTTGAACGGCGCGGCTTCGCGGCTTCCTGCCGGCGTCACCCCGACCATCGGTCCCGACGCCACCGGCGTCGGCTGGGTCTACCAGTATGCGGTCCTGTCGAAGGAATTGAACTTGGCGGACACCCGCACGATCCAGGACTGGAATCTGAAATTCGCGCTGGCCAAGGCCGAAGGCGTCGCCGAGGTCGCCAGCATCGGCGGCTTCGTCAAGCAGTACAACGTGGTGCTCGACCCGCAGCGGATGCGCGATCGCGGCATCAGCATGCAAAAAATTCGTGAGGCGATCCGCGCCAGCAACGCCGATGTCGGCGGGCGCACCGTCGAGCTCGCCGAGTTCGAATACGTCATCCGCGGCAAGGGCTATATCAAGAGCATCAACGATCTCGGCAACATCGTGCTGAAGACCTCCGGCGGAACGCCGGTGCTGCTCCGCGACGTCGCCAATGTCGAGCTCGGACCGGACGAGCGCAGGGGCATCACCGAGCTGAACGGCGAGGGCGAAGTCGCCAGCGGCATCGTGCTGCAGCGCTTCGGCGTCAACGCGCTCGACGTAATCGAGAACGTCAAGAAGCGCTTCAAGGAGATCGCGAGCAGCCTGCCGACATCGGTCGAGATCGTCCCGGTCTACGATCGCTCGAACCTGATCTACGCAGCCATCGACACGCTCAAGCACACGCTGTTCGAGGAGAGCATCGTCGTCGCGCTGGTCTGCATCGTGTTCCTGCTCCACGTCCGCAGCGCGCTGGTCGCAATCCTGATGCTGCCGGTCGGCGTGCTGATGGCGTTCGGCGCCATGAAGCTGCTCGGTCTCGGCTCCAACATCATGAGTCTTGGCGGCATCGCGATTGCGATCGGCGCCATGGTCGATGCCGCGATCGTCATGATCGAGAATGCCCACAAGCACCTCGAACGCGCCGAGCCCAGCCAATCGCGCGTGCAGATCCTGATCGATGCCGCCTCCGAAGTGGGGCCTGCGCTGTTCTTCAGCCTGCTGATCATCACCGTGTCGTTCATGCCGATCTTCACGCTGGAATCGCAGGAGGGGCGGCTGTTCAGCCCGCTGGCGTTCACCAAGACCTTCTCGATGGCCGCCGCTGCCCTCTTGTCCGTCACGCTGGTGCCGGCGCTGATGGTGATCTTCGTCCGCGGCCGGATCGTCCCGGAGAGCCGGAATGTCATCAATCGTTTCCTGATCTGGATCTACCGGCCCGTGATCAAGGGCGTGCTTCGCGCCAGGACGCTGGTGATCCTGGCCTGCCTCGCAATCCTCGCCGTCACGACATGGCCGGCGCGGCAGCTCGGCACCGAGTTCATGCCGGCGCTGAACGAGGGCACGTTGCTCTACATGCCGACGACGCTGCCCGGCATCTCCGTGACCAAGGCGGCCGAGCTGATGCAGACGCAGGATCGCATCATCAAGTCGTTCCCCGAGGTCGCCTCCGTCTACGGCAAGGCGGGACGGGCGGCGACCGCGACCGATCCGGCACCGACCGAAATGTTCGAGACGGTGGTCAATCTGAAGCCGAAAGAGCAGTGGCGTCCCGGTGTCACCCTCGACAGCCTGATCGCGGAGATGGACAAGGCGCTGCAGTTCCCCGGCGTCTCGAACGCCTGGACCATGCCGATCAAGGCCCGCATCGACATGTTGTCGACGGGCATCCGCACGCCTGTCGGCGTCAAGGTCATGGGCACCGACCTCGTCGAGATCGACCGGCTGGCGCGGCAGGTCGAGCGGGTGATCAAGACTGTCCCGGGCACGTCGTCGGCCTACGCCGAGCGCGGTATCGGCGGCTACTATCTCGAGATCGTCCCGGACCGCGAGGCGCTCGCGCGCTACGGCATTTTGATCCAGGACGTTCAGGACACCATCGCGGCCGCGCTCGGCGGCCAGACGGTCACGACGACCGTGGAAGGCCGCCAGCGCTTCACGGTGAACATGCGCTATCCGCGTGACCTGCGCGACAATCCCAAGGCGATCGCGAGCGATATCCTGGTGCCGATGCCGGCGGGCGGCGCCGTGCCGCTCGGCGAGGTCGCCAAGGTCGAGCCCGCGCGGGGGCCGACCTCGATCCGGACCGAGAACGGCCAGCTGGCGACCTACATCTATGTCGACATCCGCGATCGCGACATCGGCAGCTACGTCGCGGACGCGCAACGCGCGGTGACGGAGAGCATCCAGTTTCCCGCCGGCACCTATGTCGTCTGGAGCGGCCAGTACGAATATCTCCAGCGCGCGGCGGCGCGCCTCAAGATCGTCGTGCCCGTCACGCTCACGATCATCTTCCTGCTGCTCTACCTGAACTTCAGGGCGCTGACCGAGACGCTGATCGTGATGCTGTCGCTGCCTTTCGCGCTGGTCGGCGGCATCTGGATGATGTGGTGGTTTGGCTTCAACCTGTCCGTCGCGGTCGCCGTCGGCTTCATCGCGCTCGCCGGCGTTGCTGCCGAGACCGGGGTCGTGATGCTGATCTACCTCGATCACGCGCTGGCCGAGATGAAGGCGAGGCGCGACGCCGAGGGCGGGGTCTTCACCCGGCGCGATCTCCATGACGCCATCATGGTGGGCGCGGTCGAGCGCGTCCGGCCCAAGATGATGACGGTGGTCGCCATCATGGCGGGCCTGCTGCCGATCATGTGGAGCACCGGCGCGGGGTCCGAAATCATGCAGCGCATCGCGCTGCCGATGATCGGCGGGATGATCTCGTCGACATTGCTGACGCTGATCGTGATCCCGGCGATCTTCGGGCTGGTGAAGGGGCGGGGGCTGCCTGATGGCGAGCAACCGGCGCTCGCCGACCAGCCTGCCGTTGAAACGGAGAACGGCATGCGCGCTCCGCAAGCCGCCGAATAGGATCGCGAGACGTCATCCGGCTCTCAGCCGGACCGTGCCTCCCGGCTCCGCAGCAGGCGGTGCGTCACCGTTCGTGCGATCGCCGCCGGCGCTTCCTCGGGGATCGCAAAGCAGGAGCTCGCGTTGATCTCGCACAGCACGTAGGTGTCGGCGCCCGCCGCATCCGGCGGCCCGCACAGGAAATCCGCATCCCAGATCACCGGCAGTGACAATTCATCGATACCGAGCGTTTCCATCATCTGCGGCGTCCATTCGTCCTCCATCGACCTTCGCAGCGCCTGGAACGGCGGAGCATCAGGCCCGTGCATGATGCGCGGCCCCGGTTGCGCCTCGGGCGCGTCGGGGCCTTCCGGCGGCGGCGGGATCAGGGCCTTGATCAATTGGTGCCCAAAGCCCGCGACCCTCGCGCCGCTCATGTAGCAGCGGATCATTCCGTCGGGCAGGCGTGGTTGAAACGCCTGGTCGATGATGCAGCCGCCCCATCCGAAATACGGCGCGCAGCGCGCCACCAGCTCGTCGAACCTGATGTCCTCGGGCCGGCTCCCGCGCTGGGCATGGAGTACACGAACCGTCTCGTTCGTGTGCGGAAGCGCTTCGACCTTCCAGACGCCCTGGCCGCCATTGCCGCGATTTTGCTTGAGCACGCGGGGGCCGTCCGCCCGAAGGCGCGAGGGAAATTCGGCGCGGAACGCCGCGGCGGTGTCATAGCGATGCGTGTCGGCGCCCCAGCCGAGGTGACGCGTGCGGTAAAGCACCTCCTTGACGCCCATCTTCAGGATCACGTCGGGATGGGCGCTCACCCACGGTCCCTGCGCCGCGACGTCGCGCAGCAGGGGATCGAGCTCGGCGCGCGTCTTGCCCTGGTGGATCGGATCGACCCAGACCAGCACGCCGTCGGCCGCGAGCAATTGGTCGCGGACTGCACCTGCGAAGCTTTCGTCGTAGATCACGGGGTGCGCGTCGATGCCGAGGGCGGCGAGGGCCTCGAAGACGCGGACGAAGCGGCTGTTTTGCGCCGTCGTGTCGCGGCACGCGGCGGCATCGCCGCGTGAGAGGATGGCCAGTGTTTGGCGGGGGGAAGGGTGTCGTTCGGTGTCCATGCGCAAGCTCCACGAATGGCGTGCTGCGCAGAGCTTGGACCGGGGTCTCACGGGGAGTCTGCTTCGTCCCCACGTGACGAACCCTAATGAGATCGTCCGGTCGTTTCAAGATGCCGGTTGGTGCGGTTCCGTTCCGAGTGAACTCTTCGTGACGCGCCTCGGCCATGCGCGTGTTGACAGCTGGGCCACCCGGGTTTCTATTCGACGTGACGGGGATTTGCGATCTCCCCGCGAGGCGACATGCCCAAGCATCGCGTCCTGATCACCAAGGGCGCAGCATGTCATCGTTTCCCAATCTCATCAGACGAATCGTAATTTTCCATTCGTGCGCAGCGGCGGCGCCGAAGCGCGTTGGCGTGGTCCCGTCGCGCCGCGCCGAAAACGACCCTGGGGCAGGAGGCGCCAGGAGAATGTCATGCGGACAAAGGTCATCTTTCACACCATCCTCTTTCTGGCGATCGCCAGCGGGCTGTCGAGCGCACGCGCTCTGACACAAGAGGAGGTCGTCGCCAAAATCCAGGCGGCCGGCTACACGCAGGTCAGCGACATCAAATCGACCGCCGAGGGCATGACCGCAAAAGCCGTGAAGAACGGCAAGGACGTGCGGCTCGTCGTCGACAGCGCCGGCCAGATCAAGGAGCAGAAGTGAGACGCTGACGGCTGAAATCCAGCTAGAGGAGCAGAGCAATGCGAAAGATCATCTCGGCGCTGATCGGCGTCAGTGCCTGCCTCATCGCGGGCGCTCATGCGCAGGATCCCGATTGGAATAAGGTTGACGAGACGCTGGGCCGCAAGCCCGCCGTTGCGGACGATGTCCACCGCTACGGCTTTCCCCGCACCGATCTCACCGTGACTCTGGACGGGGTGACGATCAAGCCGGCGCTGGCGCTCGGCGGCTGGCTCGCGTTCAAGCCCGCGCATGGCGGTGCCATGGTCATGGGCGATCTCGTGCTCCTCGAGACCGAGGTCAATCCCGTGATGGCGAAGATGATCGCGAGCGGTCTGGAGATCACCGCCGTGCACAATCATCTGCTGCGCGCGAGCCCGGCGACGTTTTACATGCACGTCGCCGGACACGGCGATCCCGTCAAGCTGGCCTCGGCGATCCACGATGCGCTGGCCGAAAGCAAGACTCCCTTGACGGTCGCGGCGCCGGCGGGCCCGCCGCCTGCCATCGACCTCGACACCGCCAAGCTCGATCAGGTCATCGGCGTCAAGGGGCAGGCCAACGGCGGCGTCTACCAGTTCAACGTCAAGCGGCGCGACCCGATCACGGAGGTCGGCATGCTGCTGACCCCCGTCGGTGCGATGGGCGTTGCGATCGCCATCAACTTCCAACCGACCGGAGGAGGCAAGGCCGCCATCACCGGCGATTTCGTCCTGACCAGCGACGAGGTGAACCCGGTCATCGTGGCGCTGCGCACGCACGGCATCGAGGTGACGGCGCTGCACAGCCACATGCTGGACGAGCAACCGCGGCTGTTCTTCATGCATTTCTGGGCCAACGACGACGCGGTCAAGCTGGCGAATGGCCTGCGTGCCGCGCTCGACAAGACGGCCAGCACGAAGAGCTGATGCGAAGCTGTGCCGGCATCGCCTCTCGCCGCTACGGCTGGGGAGGATAGCGCTCGAACGCCGGCAGTTCGTGCGCATGCTCCATCCAGCGAAGCCGCTCGGCGACCTGGATGTGCATCGTCGCCGGCACGGCCTCGGGATCATCGTAAGTCGCGCTCTGGATGTCGATGACCCCCGGCAGCATGTCGGCATTGATATAGAACAGGCCGGTGCCGCAATGGCCGCAAAAGTGCCGCCGGCCGTGTTCCGAGGAATTGTAGATCTTGGGCTCGCCCTTGGTCACCCTGAGAGCGCTCTCCGGATACATCGTCCAGCCGACGACCGGAGCGCCGGCGTGGAGCCGGCAGTCGCGGCAGTGGCACAGCGCATGCACGATCGCGTCGCCCTCGACCTGATAACGGATTGCGCCGCAGTGACAGCCGCCGGTGATGGTGCTCATGCGTTCCTCCGATGGATCGATCTTGCCGATCGATAGCTCTCGAGAGGTGCGGCTTCAACACTGCAAGCGAGTTGAAGTTGCGTCCTACTGTCGCCTGACAGCTGCTGCCATCGGAGCCGGCTCAGCGCGCTCCGACCACCTCGCCGTCTTCCTTCACGAACCGGCCGACCGGATGATCCAGCAGATCGATGACCGCTTCCGAGGGCCGGCACAATCGCGTGCCCTTCGCCGTCACCACGATCGGGCGGTTGATCAGGATGGGATGCGCGAGCATCTGATCGATCAGCTCGTCATCGGTCCATTTGGGATCATCGAGGCCGAGATTGCGAAACGGCGTGCCCTTCTCGCGCAGCAGCGCGCGGACGGAAATGCCCATCGCCTTGACGAGCTCGAGCAGCTTCTCGCGGGACGGCGGCGTCTTCAGATATTCGATGACGACGGGCTCGGCGCCGCTCTGCCGGATCATCGCCAGCGTGTTGCGCGAGGTGCCGCAGTCGGGGTTGTGGTAGATCGTGACGCTCATGGTCGGTCTCCATGCCTCACCGGTGGGCTTCCAAGGCCGTCGGGACTTTGCCAGCGCCGGCCTCGTACCAGCCCCTTGTCGCCTTGACGATGCGGACGACGGACAGCATCACCGGGACCTCGACGAGAACGCCGACCACGGTCGCCAGCGCAGCGCCGGAGTCGAGGCCGAACAAGCTGATCGCGGCGGCGACCGCCAGCTCGAAGAAGTTGCTCGCGCCGATGAGAGCGGCCGGAGCCGCAACGCACCAGGCCACGCCGAACCGCCGGCTCAGCCAATAGGCGAGGCCCGCATTGAAATAAACCTGCACCAGAATCGGCACGGCAAGGATGGCAATGACGAGTGGCTGCCGGACGATCTGCTCGCCCTGGAAGCCGAACAGCAGCACCAATGTGGCGAGGAGCGCAACTAGCGACACAGGCTGCAGCATCCGCATGGCGCGGTTGAAGCCGTCGTCGCCTCCGCGCAGCAGCACCTTGCGCCACAGCTGAGCAACGACTACGGGAACCACGATATAGAGCAGAACGGAGAGCAGCAGCGTGCCCCAGGGGACACTGATCGAGGCCACGCCAAGCAGCAGTCCCACCAGCGGCGCGAACAGGAACACCATGATCACGTCGTTCAGGGCGACCTGGCTCAGCGTGTAGTGAGGCTCCCCCTCGCACAAATTGGACCACACGAACACCATCGCGGTGCAAGGCGCCGCCGCCAGCAGGATCAAGCCGGCGATGTAGGACGAGATCTGGCCGGACGGCAGCCACGGTGCGAAGAGGTGGCCGATGAAGAAAGAGCCCAGCAGCGCCATCGAGAACGGTTTTACGGCCCAATTGATGAAAAGGGTGACGCCGACGCCGCGCCAATGCTTCCGCACCTCGCCCAACGCGCCGAAGTCGATCTTCAGCAGCATGGGCACGATCATCAGCCAGATCAGCACCGCCACCGGCAGGTTGACCTTGGCGACCTCGGCGGCTGCGATCGCGCCGAAGAAACCGGGCATGACGTGTCCCAGTGCGACGCCGACGACGATGCACAGCGCAACCCACAGAGTGAGGTATCGTTCGAAGATGCTCATTGTCATGCCACGTCGCTTCTGCCTGATGTCGCGCCGTCGGAGCGGCCGATCTCGCGCAGCCTGGTGCCGAGCGACAGCTTGTCGATGCTCCTCAGCGGCAAGTTCACGAAGGTGTCGATCCGGTTCTTGAGATGTCGGAACGCAGTGACGAACGCCGCCTGCTTCTCCAGCTCGGAACCTTCGGTCGCGGCAGGGTCCTCAATGCCCCAATGCGCCGTCATCGGCTGGCCCGGCCAGATCGGGCAGGCTTCTCCGGCCGCGTTGTCACAAACGGTGAAGACGAAATCCATCACGGGCGCATCGGCGCTCGCGAATTCCAGCCAGCTTTTCGAGCGTAGCCCGTCGACGGGGTAGTCCGTGCTCTCAAGCGTGCGCAGCGCAAGCGGATGCACCGTGCCCTTTGGCGCGCTGCCGGCGGAGAAGGCCCGAAAGCGGCCGGCGCCGTCTTTCCAAAGGATCGACTCGGCCAGGATGGATCGCGCCGAATTGCCGGTGCACAGAAACAGCACATTGTAGATTTGGTCAGGCACGGCTTCGCTCCTTCCGTTTTGGCGAGCAGCAGGCTTGCAGCGTCTCGACGACGGGATCGCAGACCTCCGGCCGTCCGCCGCAGCAATCGCGCAGCAGGAAGAGCGTGACGTCGCGGAATTCGCCGAGATTGGCGCGGTAGACGATCGAGCGGCTGTGCCGCTCGGAGGAGACGAGGCGTGCCCGGGTCAGGATCGCCAAATGCGCCGACAGCGTGTTCTGGGGAACTTCCAGCAGGCGGGCGAGGTCGCCCGCTGCAAGGCCTTCGGGCTCGTGCCTGACCAGCGTCCGGAATGCCTCCAGGCGGGTCGGTTGGGCCAGTGCGGCGAGGGCGAGGACGGCTTCTTCGTTTTCCATATATCCAGATTTATGGAAATGTTGCCGGGCCGTCAATCTGAATCTGATTCATGCCGGTCGGAAAATAATTCGAATATTCTAGAAATATGGTTTGACGACCGGCGTGAACGAGCGCAGCCTGGCACCATGAAGATCGCCGACGCAGCAGCACGTCTGGAGGCCCTGGGCAATCAAACCCGGCTTCAAATCTACCGGGCCCTGGTTCGGGCCGGGCATTCGGGCATGCCCGTCGGCCGCCTGCAGGACAAGCTGAAGATCCCGGCCTCGACGCTGTCGCATCACATCAAGACCCTGGTTGCGGTCGGGCTCGTCAGCCAGGTCAGGGAATCGACGACCCTGATCTGCCACGCAAACTTTGACGCGATGCGGGGCTTGGTGGATTTCCTGGCCTCGGAGTGCTGCGCCGACGAAGTCGGATGCAAGAATACACAAACGGCGGCCTGATTTTTCGGAGCCAATTATTCGATGATTCTAGAAAGATGGGAGAAGTGGGAATGAACGCCAAGTCGGTTGCCATCATCGGAGCCGGGCCTGTTGGCCTCGCTGCAGCTGCGCATGTGCTCGAGCGCGGTATGTCCCCGATCGTGCTCGAGGCCGGGCCCGAAGCCGCCCACGCGGTCCGTCAGTGGCAGCATGTCCAGCTGTTCTCGCCGTGGGAATACAATGTCGACAAGGCGGCGGCGCGGCTGCTCGCGCCGACGGGGTGGAATTCACCGGACCCTCACGCCTATCCGACCGGCGGCGAGCTGATCGACCGATATCTCACCCCGCTCGCAACGCGCACGCCGCTGCGTGAGGCGATCCGGACGTCGAGCCGGGTCACGGCGATCAGCCGCGCCGGCTTCGACAAGGCGAAGACGAAGGGCAGGGAGCAGGCGCCGTTCGAAATTCGCTATCAGAATGGCAAAGGCCCCGAGGTGCTTCGCGCCGATGCCGTCATCGACGTGTCAGGCACGTGGTTCTCTCCCAACCCCGCCGGCAGCAACGGTTTGCCCGCGATCGGCGAACGCGAACGCGCCGGCCGCATCGCCTATGGCATGCCGGATGTGCAGGGCACTGAGCGCGCCAGATATGCCGGCAAGACCGTTGCCGTGCTCGGTGCCGGCCATTCCGCTTTGGGCACTCTGATCGATCTCGTGCGGCTCGCGGGCGAGGTATCAGGCACGCAAGCGATCTGGCTGTTGCGTGGCACCGATCCCGCAAAGGCGTTCGGGGGCGGCAGCAATGACAAGCTTGCCGCGCGCGGCGAGCTGGGCTCCACCTTCGCCGCGCTCGTCGCTGCCGGAAAGATCAGGGTCGAAACAGGCTTCGGCGTCACGCATCTGTCGGACTCCGAAGGCCGTCTCAGGATTTCGGCAGGCAGCTGCTGCGGTGCGCAGAGTGTGGTGGCGGACGAACTGATCGTCTCTACCGGCTTCCGTCCCGATCTTTCGTTCCTGTCCGAGCTGCGGCTGCGGCTCGATCCGGCGATCGAGGCTCCGGCCGCGCTCGCGCCTCTGATCGATCCCAACGAGCATAGCTGCGGCACGGTTCGGCCGCACGGGGCGCGCGAGCTCGCGCATGACGAGCCGGGCTTCTATCTCGCCGGCATGAAGTCCTACGGCCGTGCGCCGACCTTCCTGATGATGACCGGATACGAGCAGGTCCGCTCGATCGTCGCCGACATCGCCGGCGACAAGGCGGCTGCGGCACGGGTCGAGCTCGTGCTGCCGGAGACCGGCGTCTGCACGCGCGGCGGTGTCGAGACGGCGGGAGCGGGATGCTGCGGCGGGCCGGCGAAGGAGGAGCCGTCAGCCTGCTGTGCTGACGATGAAACCGCCAAGAAGGCAGGTCGCGTGGGGTGCGGCTGCTCATGACGCAGGTCCCGGCGGACCGGGTGGCCGGTCCGCTCGCCATTGTCGTCGCACTCGGAACCGCGCAGACAATTGCGTGGGCGTCGAGCTACTATCTCCCTGCCATCCTGGCCGCGCCGATTGCGCGCGATCTCGGTCTTGCGCCGACCTATGTGTTCGGCGCGCTGTCGGGAGCGCTCGTCATCTCCGGCCTGCTCGGGCCGCGCGTGGGGCATGCCATCGATACGTTCGGAGGGCGCGGTCTGCTTGCCGTTTCGAACCTCGTCTTCGTGGCAGGCTTGCTCCTCCTGTCTGTGGCTCATGGCATTGCGGTGCTGGTTGCGGCCTGGGTGTTGCTCGGGATCGGCATGGGCATGGGGCTTTACGAAGCGGCCTTCGCGACGCTTGCGCGCATCTACGGCAGCAACGCACGGCGAACCATCACCGGCATCACCCTGATCGCGGGTTTCGCCAGCACGCTTGGCTGGCCCCTCACGACGTGGCTGGCCTCTGAGTATGACTGGCGCGTCGCCTGCCAGGTGTGGGCGGCGATCCATCTCTGCCTGGCGTTGCCGCTCAATCTGTCGCTGCCGCGCGCCGTTCCATTGGACCAGCAGCCGCGACCGGATCCTGGCGCGAGCCAAAGATCCGGACGGCAGAGCGAGACGTTCGCGATGGTGCTGCTGGCTTACATGTTCGCGGCGGCAAGCTTCGTCAGCTCGGGTGTCTCGGCCATTCTGCCGACCATGCTGGTTGCGTTCGGCGCGACGCCGGCGCAGGCCTTGCTCGCAGGAGCCCTGGTCGGGCCCGCGCAGGTCGGTGCCCGCCTGGTGGAAGCAGGATGGCTCGGCCGGTTTCATCCGCTGTTGTCGGCGCGGCTCGCCATGCTCATGAATCCGATCGGGGTTGTTGCATTGGTCGCGGGCGGCCCCTTCCTCGCATCGACTTTCACGGTGCTCTATGGCGCGGGCAACGGCATCATCACCATTGCCCGCGGTACGCTTCCCCTGGCGTTGTTCGGGCCGGCGGGCTTTGGCAGACGGGTCGGCATGATCTCGTTGCCGTCGCGGGCCACCGGCGCGCTCGCGCCACTCGCACTCGGGCTGATGGTGGAGCATTTTGGCAGCAGCGCGCTATGGATCAGCGCGCTGGCTTCTATCTCCGCGTTTTTTGCGCTTCTGTTGCTGCGTGCAGACCAGACGAGATAGGGACTGAGGGGAGGCGAGCATTCGGAGCTTGAGCGGGGGGGCGCTGATTGCGGTGATGTGTATCGGCCAGCTCGGCAATCTGCTGCCGCACGTCACGCTGTCGGCGAATTTGGCGCAGCATCTGATGCCGGCGTGGGGGCTGTCTGCCGCCGAAGGCGGGCTGATGGCGAGCGGCTATGCGTTCGGCTACATGCTGGCGGTGCCGGTGCTGACGACGCTGACCGATCGCATCGACGCGCGGATCGTGCTGCTGTGGGGCTCCATCGTTAGCGGACTTGCGACCATGGCCCTCGGCATTTTTGCCCAGGGGTTCTGGTCGGGCACACTGATCTGGTCGCTCGCAGGATTGGGCTTCGCCGGCGCCTACATGCCGGGGCTGAAGGCGCTGACGGACCGGTTGCCTGCCGGCGACACCTCGCGGGCGGTGACGCTGTACACCTCGAGCTTCTCGGTCGGCGTCGGCCTGTCGTTCCTGGTTGCGCAAGTCCTCGCCGATCGCTGGGGATGGCGGACCGCGTTCTATGTCACCGGCGTCGGCCCCATCGCGATGGTGGTTGCGTGCCTCCTGATCGAGGGCCGCCGGCCTGTCCCGAAGACGGGGCGGCTGCTGAATTTCGCGCCTGTCTTCGCCAATCGCGAGGCGCTCGGCTACATCCTCGGTTACGGCGCGCACTGCTTCGAGCTCTATGGCATTCGCACCTGGCTGGTCGGGTTCTGGACCTTCGTCGTTGCGCATCAGGGCGGGCCGTCCTGGATGACGCCCGTGCTGATGAGCTTCTGCTTCGCGGTGATCTCGATGCCCGCAAGCATCCTCGGCAACGAGGCAGCCCTGAAGTTCGGACGGCATCGCGCCATCACGGTGGTGATGATCGCGTCAGCCAGCGTCGCGCTCGTGATCGGCCTCAACGCAACGGCACCGGCATGGGTGCTCGCGCTGCTGCTGATGCTCTACGGCCTGACGGTGCCGGCAGATTCGGGTGCGTTGACCGCAGGGATGTCGGCCGCGGCAATCTCCGAGCATCGCGGCGCAACGCTGGCCCTGCATTCCACGGTCGGCTTCGGCTTGTCAGCCGCCGGCGCGTGGGGAACCGGCGTCGCACTCGACATGGCCGGCGGTCCGCAGAGCGCGAGCGGCTGGCTGCTGGTGTTTATCGTTCTGGCAGCCGGAATCGCGCTGGGGCCGCTGGCGCTGCTGTGGTCGCGGCGGGACCATGCCGGCAAGCAGCCATCGTGAGCCCACTTGCTTCGGCATAGAAGCCCTACGCCGGATTGTTCCCCGCGGGCGTGACGACTTTCGATGGTGGCGCTCCGCCATCGCCGGCGCCGCGGCTTCGCCACGGGATCTTCAGCCTCGGTTGTCCACACCCACGACCCGCAGTATCGAATTGCGCGCTCAACCTACTAGCGATCGATAATTTGCCAGCGCCATCGGGCGCAGCTTTGATGACGGCATGAGCACCAAATCACGCGAGGTCATCTGGAGCGGCCGAATTCTGGGTGCGGAAATTTCGGCCAAGCACGCGCGCGAGGAGGCCAAAAAGGCCGTTCGCGAGGCCGACCGCGCCGAAGCCGAAGCCTGGTCGGTCCGCATGGAAGGTTATGGTGGTCCCTCACAGCCCTCGCCGACGATCGGCCAATGCCTCAACGGCGGCATGGGCTGGCTCGAAGTCGAGTGCAACAGGTGCAAGGCGCGTGCGAGCCTGCCGCTCGACGCAATCCGCCGTCCCCGCGATACGCCGATCTGGAAGCTGGAAGCCTCGCTCAAGTGCCGGTCATGCCGAAAGGGACGTTCCGCGCCGCCCGTCCACATGATCAAGCTGACGGCCACGCGAAGCATCACGCCGTACAAATGGGTGCATCCGACCGAGGAGAGATAGTCAGACGCTGCGACGACAACAGCCCGCGCGCCTTGTCGACCTCTGCCCCCTGGCGCCGGATGTCTATCCTCGCTTTGGCGTCGGCACTTCGGGCTAAACCGGTCATCGTCACGGTCAAATGTGCCTCGGCAGAACCAAACGCGAGTTCAGGCTGGATCGATAGAAAAGATATCGTCGACTTCGAGACGCATGGTGTCGCGGCATTCGCACGCCGCCGCTGCGAGCCGCGATGGGTCGATCTCGATTTCGCCTCGCCGTTCAGATCTGATCGCTCCGGAAGCACGCAGATTGCGCATCAGGAGCGTCACCGTGGTCCGTCGCACGCCCAGTATTTGCGAAAGCGTCTCCTGCGTGAGCGGGAGGACGTCGTGGTCGACGCGGTCGTGAAGATGGAGCAGCCAGCGTGCCATGCGGGCTTGGACCGGATGCAGCGCATTGCAGGCTCCGCCGATTTGTAGCTGTATCAGCATCGCCTTGAAGTGAAGCTGGACAGCGTGGCGGATCGCGGGGCTACGGCTAAAAGCCGCGTGGAATCGCGATACGGGGATCCGCGAGGCGGTGCCAGCTGCACGAACGACGGCGGTAACGGCCGCAGGGGACGGCCCCAGAACGGAAAGGGTGCCTACTGCTCCCTCGCGCCCTATCGCAACGCTGGCGACCGTCTGCCCGTTCGCCATGTCGATCATCACCGAAATGGCCCCACTATGAGGGAAGAGGACGTGCTCGGTCTGGTCACCCGCCCGCGAGATGACCGCGTCCCGATCGAGCGCGACCATCTCCAGCTCGGATGCAAGCAGACTGAAATCTGCCACCGGTAGGGCTGCGAGAAGTCGGTTACCAATTCCGCTGGGATGCGTCACCGTAGCCCACCGCGAACCGCATTTCGAGCGGCACAGGACGGCAAACTCGAACTTTGTTTGAAACCGCGTACGCCTCGCGCTCCGAAATCGAATCCAGCCGCGTAAGCTCTCAGTTTCAAAAATAAAACTCCGAACACACGCGGCCGCGAGGCGACGTTTTGTCTTACGCCATCATTCAGGACTTAGATTCAAGCGCTGTGTGGCACAATTGCAAAATGCGTATGGGTAACACCATAGGGGTTCCAATTTCCGGGCGCGGCCAACGCTGCGGTGAGAGAGTTGCGCGAACCATGCCCTTCACCGCGATCGGCGCGATGATGAGCACAAGCTACTGAAGGGGCCGTTCAGGAACTCCGCCAGCACACTCCGCCGGTTTCGTTTGGTCCGAAAGTAGCCCGTGAGCGATAGGCAGGGTGAAGCAGAAGGGTAGCGGCTCGAGGCTTGCAAGCTACCGTCGCCGGCACGTCGCGTGATGTCCGTTCTTGCGCAAACGTAGCGCATCCCAACGCAGCTAGCGCGAAGCTCCTTTGCAAGGCTTGCGCTAAGGAAGGAACTTCCTGCCCCTTGCGATTTCCCTGTTATGCACAGTCACTCCCCGACATACCTTCGTCTGTGTTGACAATCCCAAAAAAAGTTTGAGCGAGAGTCACAAACCGAACCGACTTCCCGCTTCTCGCAGCACAAAGTCGTGCCGGGTCGGGGCTAGATCAAGGCTCATCCAAAATCTGATCGAACACGGAGCGTGAGCTCTCGTGACGCAAGCGAGCGTTGCGAGGAATGCTTTCGCTTGAGAAAGGAAATGTTGCGTGACTGAAAGCCAAACGAAACTGCCGCCGAACGGAACGAACGTTTTCGCGATGCCATGGTTGGATTTCTCGAAGGTCATGTTGCCTGGCGTGGGGCGCGAGCTTGCCGAGCAGGGCCTCGCCCGCGCACGGGAAGGCTGCGAGAAGATCAAGGCCGCATCGGAAGAGATGACGCAGACGCTGCGTGAGACCTATTCGAGCAATGCGAGATGCACGACCGACTACGGGCTCAAGGTGTTCGAAATCTCAAACGCCAATGCCGCTTCTGCGCTCGATTTCTTCGTCCATCTGTTCGGCAGCAAGTCCGCGACCGATGCCTATACATTGTCGGCGGCGCACGCGCGCAAGGCTTTCGACACCGCCTCTGACCAGAACAGGGAGTTGTGGGGGCTTGCCCAGAAGCTCGCGACGGAAACGGGTGAGCCGATCAGGAAGCACTTCACCAGGGTCCTCCACCCAGGCGGCTAAAAGCGCGTTCAATTTCACATTCGGATTCGTTTGAAGAGGAGATCCGGCTGGTTGGAACACGCCCAACTGAGCGAGCACGCCCCACTGCCCCATGCTCGACCAACAAGGTGCGCGATGCCTCTCGGGCCTCGCACCGACGAGAGGCGCATTCCAACCGGCCGGTGCTTTTCTGCAAACCACAACAAAGACAAATCGCAAGGGAGGGCAACATGGGAATGGTCATGGTCAAATGTCCACAAACCGGACACGCGATTCCCACCGGCATCAAGACTGATCGCGAGAGCTTTGGACGCCGCGCGGTGTTTTTCTCCCGCACCCGGTGTCCGATCTGCCGCACCGATCACGCGTGGTTCGCGCGGGAAGCCTGGGTCGACGAGCCGGCCACCCGCACCGCGAACTGGCGTCTGGCACCGGAATATGGATGAAATGGTCGCCGGCGCCCCTCATTGAAAGGCACCGCGTCAAAGACGACATGACGCATGAGTTGGTGCTGGCGGACCACAGCTCAGGGTCTCGATCTTTCCAGCAGCGTTAAATGCCAAGACCGCGTTCACTGCATTTTCCCCGCTGATGTACGAGATCACCGTCCCGCCGTGCGAGGGTTGAAGATCGTCCAGCTCGGGCAGCGGGGTGTTACCGCAGCCGTGAGGCGATCGTTGTCGCAGACCGCCCGGCGACGGGTGCCGCGGCTTTGGCGCGCGACTTGGCATAATCGGCCGACATCGCCAGCGCGGGGTCGCGGTCCCGGAGCTCCTCGGCCACGATTGTTTGAAGCCATCGCACGGCGGGTTCGTTGTCCATCCGCCGGTGCCAGTGCTGCTTCAGCTCGATGAGAGGTATCGAGACCGGCGGGGGCAGCAGCTTCAGCCCGGCGTTCGCGTACCAGGCCCCGAGCGAGAACGGCACGGTGGAGATCATGTCGCTCGTCGCAATCAATTGCGGCACGCTCATGAAATGCGGCAGGTGCAGCACGACGCGGCGTTGCAGCTTGAGCTCGCGAACGCGCCTTTCGAAGATCTCCTGACTGCGCCCCTGCTGGTTTACGACGATATGGTCCGCGGCGAGAAACTGTTCGAGCGAGAGGGTGTCGCCGATCGTCGGATGATCCTTTCGGACGATGCTGGTGAAGGGATGATCGAACAGATCCTCTGTCACGATGTTCGGACCGACGAGGTCCGGAAAATAGCCTATCGCCAGATCGATCTCGCCGCTTTCGAGCGCGTCTTCCAGATCCTCGTGCGACGTCGGCAGGCACCGCAAGCTCGCTCCGGGAGCCATGCTGCGAATGCGTTGGAGGATCGGCGGGATGAAAATCAGGACGCCAATATCCGAGGTTGTGACCGTGAACACGCGGTCGCTCTCTTCCGGCACGAAACGCGGCTTGCGGAGTATCTGCTGATCGACGGTGGACAGCACTGTCCGCACGGCCTCCGCGATTGATTCCGCGAAAGGCGTTGGCCGCATGCCGCGCCCGGTCGAGAGAAACAGGGGATCGCCAAAGAAATCCCGCAGCTTTCGCAGACCGGTGCTGGCCATCGGCTGGCTCATTCCGAGCTCACGGGAGAGCGCCGACAGGTTCTGGGTGCGGAAGAGCCCGTCGAGCAGCAGAAGAAGGTTCAGGTCGAGCCGTCTGATATCCATCACATTGATAGCTTGTATTGAATAATACCGGATTTTCAATGGCGGCTTTATGCGCGATGGTCTCCGCAACGCCCCCGCAGGGGCGACTTTGGGAGTGAAATCAAAGCCGTAGGTCGCCGGCCGTACAGGCTGGTCCGGTCCCCTTCCTCAGTCAGACTCTCACCTTTCCCACATCCGCTCACCGCGTCGGTGCGTCGGACCACGACCGCGCGTGGCGCGAGGAATCGTCCGTAGATGCAGCCTGAACTTGCTGGAAGCTCTCAATACATCCTGACCCTGTCATGCCGCGATGTGCCTGGGATTGTGGCCGACGTTTCGCGCTGTCTGTTCGAGAACGGCGGCAACATCATCGAGGCGGCGCAGGTCGACGAGATCATGAGCGAACGCTTCTTCATGAGGGTCGGTGTCACACTGTCGGAAGGGGGCGCGCAGAAGGCGCGAGCAGGCCTTGAGGTCATTGCCCGGAGGTTCGGCATGGAGTGGAAGCTCCGATCCCAGGCCGAACGCAAGCGCGTGCTCCTGTTCGTCTCCAAATTCGATCACTGCCTGGGCGATCTCCTCTATCGCCACAGGCTCGGCGAACTTCAGATGGATGTCGTCGGAATCGTTTCCAACCATCCGCGTTCGGCCCTTGCCGTCAGTCTCGTCGGCGACATCCCTTTCCATCACCTTCCGGTTACGAAGGAAACCAAGATGAAGCAGGAAGCGCAGATCAAGGCGCTTGTCGCGATGACGAATGCCGATCTCGTCGTTCTCGCGCGTTACATGCAGATCCTCTCGGATGATCTCTCGCGCCATCTCCATGGCCGTTGCATCAACATCCACCATAGCTTCCTGCCGGGGTTCAAGGGCGCAAAACCCTATCACCAGGCGCACGCGCGCGGCGTGAAGCTCATCGGAGCGACCTCGCATTTCGCGACGAGCGATCTGGACGAGGGGCCGATCATCGAACAGGACGTCGAACGGGTCAGCCACCGCGATACGCCGGACGATCTGGTCCGAAAGGGGCGCGACATCGAACGGCGTGTCCTTTCGCGCGCGGTCCATCTCTTCCTCGAGGACCGCGTCATCATCAACGGCGATCGAACGATCGTCTTCTCTAATTGAGAAACGGAGCACGACAATGTTGACCCCCAAGGGCATGCGCAAGACACCCGAAGGCTATTTCACCTCGCGTTGGGGCCTTCCCGAATACACGGACTGGATCGACGAGAGCATGTCGTGGAAGGAGACCTGCGCGATCGGCGACTGGTCGTTCCTCTGGGAGCGGCGCTTCAAGGGACCCGATGCCCTGAAGCTTTTCTCGGATACTTCCGTCAACAGCTTCCAGAAGTTCGACATCCGTCAGTCCAAGCACGTCGTCCATACGACAAAGCAGGGAAAAGTCATCGCCGAGGGCATCCTGACGCGGTTGTCCGAAGACGAGTTCATGTTGTTCGGTCGCGGCACATTCTGGGTCGACTACATCCGCCGGCACGGCGACTACAGGGTGACGTCCGCAGCCGATGACTGGTTCAATTTTCAGGTCCAGGGGCCGACGTCGCTCGCGCTTCTTGAAAAAGTCGCGAAGCAGTCGCTGCGAGACGTCAAGTTCATGCATTCGGGCGAGATCGAGATTGCCGGTTGCAAGATGCTCGCGCTGCGACAGGGCATGTCTGGCGAGATCGGCTTCGAGCTTCAGGGGCCTATGGGGCAGGCGGCGGCCGTCTACGACGCCATCGTCGCTGCCGGCCAGGAGTTCGGCCTGCGCCGGATAGGCGGCCGCGCGATCTTCATCAACCATCTCGAGGCCTGCTTCCCGACGATCGTCACCGACTACATGCCCGCGATCTTCGACGAGGACATGAAGGAGTATCAGGATGAGTTCCGCGCAGCGATGCCGGGGTTCGCGTCGACCTTCAACATCGCAGGCAGCTTCCAGTCGGACGACGTCCGTGACTGGTACCGGAGCCCGGTCGAGCTGGGCTGGGCCAAGAACATCAAGTTCGATCATGAGTTCATCGGACGCGCGGCGCTCGAGGACGAAGTTGCCCATCCAAAGCGCGTGATCCGCACGCTCGTCTGGAACGGAGACGACGTGGCCGACGTTCACGCCTCCCTCTTTCAGAAGGAGCATGACCCGTACCAGTACATGGAGATGCCTCGCGACCAGCGCGGCTTCATGTACGCCGACCGCGTGCTGAGTGGCGGAAAGGACGTCGGCGTGACGACGTCGCGGGGATATAGCTACTTCTTCCGCGAAATGTTGTCGCTCTGCACCATCGACGTCGATCATTCCGAGATTGGCAATGAGGTCGTCGCGGTCTGGGGCGAGCCCGGACGTCGGCAAAAGCAGATCCGCGCGAAGGTGGCGCCGGCGCCCTACAAGAAGGACAACCGTCGCGCTGATCTCTCCAAGGTCTGACTTGCCCATGTCCGCGCGCATCATCGATGGAAGGGCGCTCGCTGCCGAGGTTCGGAATGAAGTGGCCAAAGGCGTCGCCGCCCTGGTTGCCGGCGGCGCGGCGGTCCCGGAGTTGGCCGTCGTGCTGATCGGCGACGACCCCGCCAGCCACGTCTATGTCTCGAACAAGGTGCGGCAGACCGAAGCTGTTGGCATGCGATCACGCCGGTTCGTGCTCGCTGCGGACACGCCGGCGCGGTTGTTGCTCGACTTGATCGAGCAGTTGAACCGCGATCCCGCGGTGAGCGGGATATTGGTTCAGTTTCCGTTGCCCCCTCAGATCGATGCCGCGCGCGTCGTGACGACTATCCGGCCCGACAAGGATGTCGATGGATTCAATCCGTTGAACGTGGGGCGGACGGCCGCCGGAATGGAAGGCGCCTTGGTTCCGTGCACGCCTCTAGGCATCCTGCGTTTGATCAAATCGGTGCACGACGACATCGCCGGCCTCGGAGCACTGGTCGTGGGAGCATCGAACGTCGTGGGCCGGCCGATGGCGCGGCTGCTGTTGCAAGAGATGTGCACGGTCTCCATCGCGCACGTTCGGACCACCGATCTGGAACGGCGCTGCAGGGAAGCCGACATCCTCGTTGTCGCAACCGGCGTTCCAGGCCTGATCCGCGGTCATTTCATCAAGCCGGGCGCAACGGTCATCGACGTCGGCATCACTCGTATCAAGTCCGGTTCAGGAGCCCAGAGGCTTGTCGGCGATGTCGCTTTCGACGAGGCGATTGAGGTCGCCGGCGCGATCACGCCTGTCCCGGGCGGCGTCGGGCCGATGACCATCGCGTGTCTGCTCGCCAACACGTTGGGCGCGGCCCGAATGGAAGCCACCCGGTCGAAGGCGAAAGAGGCGGATGTGACGACGGCTGTCTGACTGGAGCCCCGGACCAACGTGCCTGGCGAGAATTGGGCGGCCGAGTTGCGGTCGCCCAAGCAGAGATATTCGAAAGCGTTTACAAAAAGGGGGAGAACGAACGTGACGACACAGGTCCTGGACGCACCGCAGCAGCGGGTTATCGACATCGGTTCACTCGCAGAGGAGGGGACGTGGAACGCCTCGCGAAAGCAGGTGCTCCTCCTCTGCGCTCTCGCCATCGTCCTCGACGGTCTGGACAATCAAATTCTCGGCTTCGCCATACCATCGATGATCAAGGAGTGGAGCGTCACGCGCAGCGATTTCGCTCCGGCCCTCGCGTTGGGCTTCGTGGGCATGACGATCGGCACGCCGATCGGGGGCGTCGTCGGCGACTGGCTCGGACGCAAGGTTGCCCTCATCGCATCCGTCTTCCTGTTTGGTGCGGCGACCTTTGCGATTGCGGTCGCTCATGGTGTCGGCGAGGTCGGCTTGTATCGTTTCCTGGCGGGCCTTGGACTTGGCGGTGCCCTTCCGGCGGCGACCGCGTTGATCGCAGAATTCACGCCTAGGCGGAATCGCAGTCTTTCCGTGATGCTGGGCATTGTCTGCATCCCCATCGGAGGCATGATTGGTGGCCTGATCGCCGCTCAGCTGCAGCCCGAATATGGTTGGCGCATGCTCTTCGTGGTCAGCGGCGTGTTGCCGGTGATCGTCGCAGCGGTCCTGATGTTCGCACTGCCGGAATCGCCGCAATATCTATTGGCGCGTGGCGCTGACATGGAAAAGGTGGCGAAATCCGTTCGGATCCTGGACCAGGCCGCTGCCGCTTCCAAAGCCTTCATCGACCGGCGCGACGTCGGTGTCGAACGTGCTTCGCTCACCGCATTGTTCGCTGCCGGATTTCGTCGTACGACGACGGCGCTCTGGATCGCGTTCTTCTTCTGTTTGTTGCCGGTCTACGTCCTCTACGCGTGGGCTCCCACTCTTTTGACCGGCAAGGGTTTTGACGTGCAGACGGCGAGCTTCGGTCTGGCACTGTTCAACTTCGGGGGCGTCGGTGGCTGCATCGTCACCGGTTGGGCGATCGGCAGGTATGGAACGCGCGTTGCGATCCTGACTGTTGCCGGCGCAGCAACCATCGGCGCAGTGATCCTGGCATCGATACCGCTATCGACCGAAACCCAGCCGCTGCTCATGGCTCTCTTGTGCATCGAAGGCTTCTGTCTGCTCGGCGCGCAGGGCTCTCTCTATGCGCTGGCGGCCCACATCTATCCGACGAACGTCCGCTCGACCGGTGTCGGTGCGGCAGCCGGCTTCGGTCGGGCCGGGGCCATTGTCAGCGCGTATGTCGGCACATTCGCACTCAACTACGGTGCGACCGTGTTCTTCGCCGTCATCGCCTTCTGCGTCGCGATTACGTTCATCGCGGTGGCGGTCATCGATATGCATCAGGCCGCGATGAAAGCCGAAACGGCGAGTTCCGGCATCTGAGGAGATGCATCCGCTACTGTGCATTCGCGCTTTTGTTTTGCGAACGCCTGAACAGCCCCGCTCAGCGCCGGCCGCGCGGGGCCTCGGCCTTGGCCGGCGGCTCGGTCTGCGGGCCGCAGCTCGCGGCCGCAAGCGTCGCCTGCGCCTGCGGCATCAGGCCGGGCTCGGGGGCGAGCGCCTTCATCACGATCAGGCCGGTGGTGCTGGGGGAATCGATGATCAGGCGGTCGGCCGCGGTGACCTCTTCGTCCTCGGGCAGCTCGTTGTGCTGCGCTTCCGTCATCAGGTCGAGCTCGATCACCTTGCGGCCCGCCGAGCGGTCGTTGATGGCGTAATAGGCGATCTCGTTGCGGGTGTAGAACGACACCGAGGTGTAGGCCTGGCTCACCGGCACCGTCAGCTTGATCGGCCCGCTTGTGAGGTCATACCGGCAGATCGCCAGCGCAAAGGCCGGGTCCATGAACGGCATCGGTGATGTCTGCGGATCGGCGAGGGGAAGCTGGCTGACGCCATTGAGCTTCGTCATCGGCGTCAGTCGCGAATAGGCATCCTGCGTCGCGATCCGCGGCAGCGCCAGCACGCTGACGAGGTGGACCACGAGGCCCAGCACCACGCCGGCAACGACGGTGAACAAGAGGCGGATCATGAGCAGCCCGCCGTCGTGATGGTGGGCATCGGCGCATCGCGCTGGGTGCGCGTGGCAACGCCGACCGGGGTGTCGTAGAGCCGCAGCATCAAGGCGTAGCGCTCGATGCCGCCGGTCGGCAGCCAGTTGCCGGCGCGCGAGCGCGAGGCGATGCGGATCTCGAACGAACCGTCCGACTGCCGCACGATCTCCTGGCTGGTGAAGCCGTAGCGCTGCAGCGAATTGGCGACGAGATGGCCCTTGCGGTCGTACAGCGTCAGCGTCCAGAACCGCGCCGGCGGCGTCACGCCGGAGACGATCACGTCGCAGCGGCCGTCGAGCGCCTTCTTCTTGTCGTCGGTGGTGGCGGTGAAGGCGACGCCGTCGCCGGTGCCGATCGGCAGCTCGCCGTTGCGCACGATGGTGGCGCGCGAATAGGGATCGACGTCGGCGGTGCCGGTGCGCGGGCGCGCGGTCCAGGCGCCGATGGTCAGCGCGCCGATCTCGGTGCCGCGCGTCGTCGTCATCCAGGTCGCGCCCAAGCCGACCACCGTCGCGAGCAGAAGGGCCGTCAATGTGATCAGGATCAGCCGCACTTGTTTCGATCAGTTCTTGCGCGGGGCGGAGGCGTTGGCATTCTCTTCCGCATAGTTCTGCGGAAAGGCGAGCGCGCTCGTCGCCGAGGGCGGCCTCGCCGCCTTGGTGTCGGCATCCGCCGATTTCTTCGCCGTCTTGGCGGCGTCATCCAGCAGCTTCTCGACGCGCACCAGGATGTCGGCGCCGCGCTTGGTCAGCACCGGCGGCGGACCCGGCTTGGTCTCCAGCACCTTCGGCGCCGCGTTGGCCTGCGCGTTGCTCACATGCTGCGGCGGCAGCTTCTGGCCCATGCCGATGCCGGGGATCTCCCGGACCTCGACGCCCTGATGCGCCGCGAGCATGATGTCGTGCCAGGTCTGCGCCGGCAGCGAGCCGCCGGTCATGCGGTTGGTCGGCGAGTAGTCGTCGTTGCCGTACCAGACCGCGCAGGTGAAATTGCCGGTGTAGCCGACGAACCAGGCGTCGCGATACGCGTTGGTCGTGCCGGTCTTGCCCGCGGTCGGAATGCCGTCGAGCGCGGCACGGCGCGCGGTGCCTTCGCTGACGACGTGGCTCATCATGCCCGCCATGTCGGCGGCCACGGAGGCGGGGATCGCCTGCCGCGGCTTCGGCCCGTCGCGGTCCCAGCGCCAGACGAGGTCGCCGGCGCCGGTGCGCACTTCGAGCACCGAATGCGGCGTCACCGCCTTGCCGCGGTTGGGGAAGGTCGCGTAGGCGACCGCGTGCTCGAGCACGGTGACTTCGTCCGAGCCGATCGGCAGCGACGGCGTGTCGGGCAGCGGCGCCTTGAGGCCGAAGCGGCGCGCGACTTCGACGATCTTGGCGCGGCCGATCTTGGCCGGGTTCGGCGCCTTCGGCTGCTCCTTCTGGCCGATCGCGATCGACAGCTTCACCGGCACGACGTTGATCGAGCGCGTGATCGCCTGCGTCAGCGTCACCGAGCCGGAATAGGAATGGCCATAGTTCTGCGGGCACCAATTGCCGATGCAGACCGGGCCGTCGACCACGATCGAGTTCGGCGTAAAACCGTTCAGCAGCGCGGTGGTGTAGACGTAGGGCTTGAACGAGGAGCCCGGCTGGCGGTAGGCGTCGGTGGCGCGGTTGAACTGGCTGGCGCCATAGTCGCGGCCGCCGACCATGGCGCGGATGCCGCCGTCGAGATCGGACACCACGGTCGCCGCTTGCGTTGCGTGATAATCGCGGCCGAACTGGCGCAGCTGGTTCTCGACCGCGTCTTCGGCGGCCTTCTGCACGTTGGTGTCGATGGCGAGGCGCACCACGAAGACGCGCTCGGTGTAGGACTTCGGGAAAGTGTCGACCAGCTTGCGCATCTCGTCGAAGGCGTAGTCGAGATAGTAGTTCGGCGAAGCCTCGTCGCGGCGATCGACCGCGAAGGCCGGATTGCGACGGGCGCCGAACACCTGGCCCTCGGTCATGAAGCCGGCATCGACGAGGTTGTCGAGCACGACGTTGGCGCGGGCGCGGGCGGCGGGCAGGTTGATGTGCGGGGCGTATTTGGTCGGGGCCTTGAACAGGCCGGCGAGCATCGCAGCTTCCGCCAGCGTCACGTCGCGCGCGGACTTGTTGAAGTAGAAATGTGCCGCGCCGTCGACGCCGAAGGTGCCACCGCCCATATAGGCGCGGTCCAGATAGAGCTTGAGGATCTCGTTCTTGGTCAGGCGCCATTCCAGCCAGACCGCGAGGAAGGCCTCGTTGACCTTGCGCTCGATGGTGCGCTCGTTGCTGAGGAACAGGTTCTTGGCGAGCTGCTGGGTGATCGAGGAGCCGCCCTGGCGGACGCCGCCGGCCTGCGCGTTGGTCACGAGCGCGCGCGCGGTGCCGGCGATGTCGATGCCGAAATGCTCGTAGAAGCGACGGTCCTCGGTCGCCAGCGTCGCCTTGATCAGCACGTCCGGGAAATCTTCCAGCGGGATCGAGTCGTTGTGCTTGATGCCGCGGCTGCCGATCGGGTTGCCGTAGCGGTCGAGGAAGCTCACGGCGAGATCGGACTTCTTCAGCCAGTCCTCGTCCGCGGTCTCGCGGAAGGCGGGGATGGCGAGGGTGAGCATCACGACCAGGCCGCCGAGGCCGAGGGTGGCGGCCTCCGACAGCGGCTCGATGAACACCCAGCGCTTCCAGCGTCCGACATAGAAGCGGTCCATGAAGGTCGAGTAGCGCTCGTAGAGCTCGCGGATGCCCTTGGCCGAGGAGAACAGCGAGGAGTCGATGCGCGCATCGAGGTCCAGGAAGAAATTCCGGACCTTCTGCTTCCAATGCGGTGGTATGATCTGGCGCACCTAGAACCCTTGAGGCTTGGTTCGAAAGCGTTCAAGCACCCGGCCGGGGGCGGCATCGAGACGTCTTGAGGGAATGTTGCGGCAAACCCAAGGCGCCCGGCCAGCATCCGAGGGGCTTGCTGTTCCTTCTAGCCGAGCGGGGCCCATAAACCAATGGTCACGCTCGCGATTTTGAACAACAGGCCTAATTGACCCCGGATCATTACGGGCCTCAAAGGTGGGTTGCTTGCACCACCCCGGCCGCACGCCCTAGATGGCTCGAGCCGTAGCTCTTTCGAACTTTTGTTGAGGCGCATGACCGCAGTTCCCAAACGACCTTCAGGCCAGGAAGGATTCTTCTGGAAAACCAAGACGTTGGAAGAGATGTCGGCGGGCGAATGGGAAAGCCTGTGCGACGGCTGCGGGCGCTGCTGCCTGAACAAGCTCGAGGACGAGGACACCGGGCAGATCTATTTCACCCATATCGGCTGCAAGCTGCTCGATGGGATGAGCTGCGCCTGCAAGGACTATCCGAATCGCTCCGACAAGGTTCCGGACTGCGTCCGCCTGACGCCGGCCAATGTCCGCACCCTGAACTGGCTGCCGCCGAGCTGCGGCTACAAGCTGGTCGCCGAAGGGCGCGATCTCTATTGGTGGCATCCGCTGGTCTCCGGTGATCCCAACACCGTGCATGACGCCGGCGTCTCCGTGCGCGGACGGGTGGAAGGCAGCGAGGACGAGATCCCGGACGAGGAGCTCGAGGACCACATCGTGCAATGGCCGGCGCTGCTGCCGAAACGAGCCCGCCTGAAGCGACGTCCGAAGGACTGAACCGCCGTCAGGTTTTGCGCGGCGATCACGTCTTCGGGATGGCCCGGGGGCGGGATGCACCCATGCGCCGCGGCGTCTGCCTGGGAAGAACTTTGCTGTCTACATTGGGCTGCATAGAACGAATCCTTCGCGGTGTTGCGCCGCCCCACGACGTCCGAGCGAGATGAACAAGTTCGACCGGCAGAGCAGTTCTGCCGACATCCAGACTTTGCCTGACGATATCGCCGAGGAGCTGTCCCGGCTTCCCAGCGAAGTCATCAGCGTCGATGATGCGCCCTCCATCGCGCCGCCGGTGCCGCTGTCGCAGGACGAGGTCCGCACCATCGTCATCAGCCTGATGCTGACGATGTTCCTGGCCGCCCTCGACCAGACCATCGTGGCGACCGCGTTGCCGACCATCGGCCGCCAGTTCCAGGACGTCTCCAATCTCTCCTGGGTCATCACCGCCTATCTGCTCGCCTCGACCGCGGTCGCGCCGGTGTTCGGCACGCTCAGCGATATCTACGGCCGCCGCGTCATGATCATCATCTCGCTCAGCCTGTTCGTGGCGGGCTCGGTGCTGTGCGCAGTCGCGCCGAACATGCCGATGCTGATCCTGGCGCGCGGCCTTCAGGGGCTCGGCGGCGGCGGCATCATGCCTGTCGTGCAGACCGTGATCTCGGACGTCGTCTCCCCGCGCGAGCGCGGCCAGTACCAGGCCTATTTCTCCAGCGTCTGGATGGTCGGCGGGATTTTGGGCCCGGTCATCGGCGGTGTGTTCGCCGAGCATCTGCACTGGTCGATGATCTTCTGGATCAACCTGCCGCTCGCGGCCGCGGCCATCGTGATGCTGCTGCCGAAGATGAAGAAGATCCCGGTGTTCCACCGCAAGCGCAAGGTCGATTGGCTCGGCGGCGTTTTGCTGATGGCGTCCGCCGTCGTCTTCATGCTGGTGCTGACCTGGGGCGGTACGCGCTATCCCTGGCTGTCGCCGACCGTGCTTGCGATGGTGGGCGGTGCCGTCGCGCTCGCCGTCAGCTTCGTGTGGCACGCCCGGCGGGCCGACGAGCCGTTCCTGCCGTTGAAGCTGCTGACCGGATCGGTCGCGCCGTTCGCACTGACTGCCGGCGGCTGCGGGCTCGGGGCGATCACCGGCCTCACCGTGCAGCTGCCGCTGTATTACGAGTCGGTCTACCATTTGAGCGCAAGCGAAGCGGGTCTTGCGCTGATCCCGCTCGCGGCGGTCTCGACCGTCGGTGCGGCCGTCGCCGGTCGCACCATGGCCCGTGCAAAACACTACAAGCGCGTCGCCATCATCGGCACGTCCTGGGCCGCGCTGTGCGGCCTCGGCCTCACGCTCACCACTCTGCCGCTGTGGGGCTTGCTCACGCTGATGGCGGCGTTCGCGCTCGGGCTCGGCACCACCTTCCCGGTCTGCGTGGTCTCGCTGCAGAACTCGGTGGCGCGTCCGCAGGTCGGCACCATCACCGGCGCGATGAACTTCTTCCGCTCGCTGATGTCCTCGTTCACGGTCGCCGCGTTCGCGGCGATCCTGCTGATCGCGCTCGGCATCGACGTTCCGCTCGCCGGCGAGCACCACGCCGCGGGCGCCGTCGCTATTCCCACTGAGGACATGCGCCACGCGTTCCGCTACGTGTTCGGCGCCGCCACCGCGCTGATGACCATTGCCGCGCTGTGCCTGATCGCGATGGAGGAGCGGCCGCTGGCCGGTCCCGCCACGGCGCAGCCGGTGGAGATGGCGGAGTAGGCGCCTAGCCGCCGCGGTCGGAATCGTCGTCGATATTGCCTGCGCCCGTCTTCCGGGCTTTCGCCGCAAGCTGCGCTTTGAGCTGTGCCAGCGCCTCGGCGGACCAGTCATGGACATCGGTCACCGCGATCCAGGCATCGACATAATGCTCGGGCGCATAGACATGGCCAAAGCCCATCGGCGTGTTGGTCGCAACCGCCATGTCGAGGGCGAGCTGGAGCATCGTCACGATCGGATACCATCGCAGCTCCGGTGACACGTCCGGCCCGCGCGGCGCGCTCATCCAGGCCGGGGCCTGGTAGGCATCGCGATAGGCGAAGAAGGTGATCGCGTCGCTGGCATATTGCAGGTAGACGACGCGCATCGGACCCCACGGCGCGTCTGCCGCGACCGTCGGTCCGTTCTGGTTCATGAAGCGCACGAAGCGGTTGTCGCGGAATTCCGGCAGCCACGCCGGCGATCCCGGATTGCGGTTCGCCGTGATCGAGCGCCACAGGCGGCTCTCGAACGGCGCCCCGCTCCATAGCGCGCCGGCAATGGGATCGCCGATCATCTCGAACAGTTCCGCGGATTTCTCCGAATTCATGGCGCCGAGGCTGAGCCCGTGCAGATACAGTTTCGGCCGCCTGTCCCTCGGTAGCGTCGTCCAGTAGCCGTAGATCTCCGCGAACAGCGCGCGCGCCGCCTCCGCGCCGTATTCGGGCTGAAACAACAGCGACATCGGGCTGTTGAGATAGGAGTACTGCATCGCGACGCTGGCGACGTCGCCATGGTGGAGATATTCGACGGTGTCCATCGCAGCAGGGTCGATCCAGCCGGTGCCGGTCGGCGTGACGACGATCAGGATCTTGCGATCAAAACCGCGCTGGCGCTTGAGCTCCTCGAGCGCAAGCCTGGCGCGCGCCTGCGCGGTGGCGCCGCCGGCGAGGCCGACATAGACCCGGACCGGGTCCTGCGCCGGCCTTCCGCTGACGGCGCTGATCTCGGTTGCGTTCGGACCCGAGGCAATGAACCGGCGTCCCGTGCGTCCGAGTTCGTTCCACTTCACCAGCGACGCCGGGCTTCCCGTCCGATCGGCGGCGGTCGGTTGCGGCCGCTCGGGCTCGTGCAAGGCGTCGAGCTCGCGGAAGGACGAATCGAGTGCGCGAAACGCCGTGTTGATCAGGACATTGCTGGCGATCGACCAGAGCAGCAGGCCTGCGGCGAGTACGCCGATGACGTTGGCGAGTTTCCGCGGAATGACGCGCCTCGTATGCGTGGCGAGGAAGCGGGCGAGGAGTGCGAACAGCCGTCCCAGCACCAGCAGCACGACGAAACTGACCAGGGCGATGACGCAGACCTTGAGCGGATGCGCGGTCTCGACCGGCGCCATCTTCATCACGGCGCGGATCGAGTTCTGCCATTCGGCTGCGCGCCACAGGAAGACGATGACGACGAGCAGGCAGGCGGCTGCCGCCAGCGCATTCGCAATCGATCTGGCGCGCGCCGAAGGCTCGGGCAGCTCGAGATAGTGCCACAGCCGCCGCCACAGCACGCCGGCGAAATAGCCGATCGCAAAGCAGCCGCCGGCGAGGACACCTTGCGTGAGATAGCTCCTGGGGATCAGCGTCGGCGTCAGTGCAGCCGCGAAGAACAGCGCACCGAGCATGAGGCCGACGCCGGATAGCGAGAGGAGTTGTCGCCGAATGAACCGCGCCAGATTCATCAAAACGCCTCCCGGGCGAAGTTGTCCTCAGGGCTTGTCCGAAAAGCTGCTCTTGCGCGGCAGCACAATCGTGAATTCGGTGAACTCGCCGGGCGTGGTCGCGACGTCGATCGTGCCGCCATGCTGCTTCACCACGATATCGTGGCTCATCGACAGCCCGAGGCCGGTGCCTTCACCGGCCGGCTTGGTGGTGAAGAAAGGATTGAACATCTTCTCCTTCACCTCGTCCGGGATGCCCGTGCCGTTGTCGCGGATGCGGATCTCGACGTGATCGCCGCGGTCGCGGGTCGCGGCGGTCACGACCGGCTCGTAACCCGTCGCCGCGGTCTCCGCCTTGCGCCTGGCGACCGCATGGAATCCGTTTCCGATCAGGTTCAGCAGCACCCGGGTGATCTCCTGCGGGAACACATCGGCCGAGCCTGCCGCCGGATCGAGCTCGCGCTTCAGCGTCACGTCGAACTGCGGCTTCTCGGCCCGTGCGCCGTGATAGGCGAGGTTGAGGCTCTCCTCGACCACGGCGTTGACGTCGCTCAACCGATGCTCGCCGCCGCCCTCGCGCGAATGCAGCAGCATGTTCTTGACGATGGAATCGGCGCGCCGTCCATGCTGGACGATTTTCCCGAGATTGTCCTTGAGAAGCCCCGTGAGCTCGTCGACTTCGCTGCGGACATCACCGGCGAGCGTCACGGGCGCGAGCACCTCGTTCAGTTCGTCGGTCAGCTCGGCGGACAGCGAGGCAAAATTGTTGACGAAGTTGAGCGGGTTCTTGATCTCATGCGCGATGCCGGCGGTGAGCTGGCCGAGGGAGGCGAGCTTCTCGGTCTGGACCAGCCGATCCTGCGCCGCGCGCAAGTCGTCGAGCGACTTCGCAAGCTCCCGCGTGCGGTCCTGCACTTCGTCGAAGAGGCGCACATTCTCGATCGCGATGACGGCTTGGTCGGCGAAACTGGTAACGAGTTCGATTTGCTTTTCGCTGAACGGCCGGATCGCGCGACGTGCGAGAACAATAGCGCCAACAGTGCTGCCTTCGCGCAGCAGGGGTACACCCAGGAAGCTACGCGGATTTCCGCTCAATTCCTGGCCTTCAAAGGAGTAATCGGGGTCCTCGAGCACATCGGTGACATGAACAACCTTGTCGCCGAGCAGAGTCCTGCCCGTGATGGTACGCCTATCCGGCCGGACCGGAAGATCTCTTACATATTCGACGAATTTGGCTGGAAAGCCGTAGGAGCCCGCCCGGAAATAGGTGCTGCCGGATTTGCGGGTAATCGCCGCCATATCGGCCTCGCATAGTCGCGCCGCCGATTCGACCAGCGTATCGAGCACGGCCTGCAAGTCGAACGCCGAGCGGCTGATAACCTTGAGCACGTCGGCAGTCGCCGTCTGTTGTTGCAGCGACTCGGTCAAATTCTCGGTGCGCTGACGCAATTCACCGAGCAGCCGCGCGTTCTCGATGGCGATCACGGCTTGCGCCGCGAACTGCTTCAGCAAGGTGATCTGCTTCTCCGAGAAGGGTCGGTTCTCCTGCCTGAAGATCATGACGTTGCCGACCACGCGCTCGTCCTGGAGCAACGGCACCGCGAGCAGGCAGCGGGCGCCGCCGAGATCGACCAGCGCCCGACGATTCGGCTCACCGCTGCGATAGACGTCCGACTCCAGCAGGTCGACGATTTCGACGAACGGTTCGCCCTTCAAAAGACGCGCCGGCGCAGTGGCCGGACCATAGTTGAGGGGCGCCTTGCGCCGGAATTCATCGTAGGCAGGCGGCAGGCCGTAAGTGGCGGCCGTGCGGAACTGCATGCCGTCGTAGGTGTTGAGCACGCCGAAACTGGCGCCGCAGAGCTGCATTGCCTTGCTGAGCATCGCCTCGAACACCGGCGCGAGATCCCCGGCCGATCGGCTGATGACGCTGAGCACCTCCGATGTCGCGGTCTGCTGCTCCAGTGACTCTGCAAGTTCGTGCGTCCGCGCCTGCACCTCGTTGAACAGGCGCGTGTTCTCGATGGCGATCACGGCCTGGTCGGCAAAGGTCTGGAGCAGGGCGATCGCCTTGTCCGGGAAAGGACCGGCCTCGGGCCGCGTCACGCCAATGGTGCCGATCGCAACGCCGTCGCGCAGCATCGGGATCACGAGGATGCTGCGATAGCCTCTGGTGCGCGCCAGCTCCTTCATGGCGTCCGTGAGGTCGCCTTCGTTCTGCATGTCGCTGCGGAATGCGAACTTTCCGCTCGTCGCCACCCGGCTGTGAATGCCGGATGCCGCCAGCGGCGCCGGGAATGAGCTGAGCAGATCCGCGTTGCCGGCCTCGTTGTCGGTGGTGAAGGCCGCCAGGTGCAGCAGGCCGTCGATGACGCGGGTGACGGCGGAGGAATGTCCGCCGATCAGCGCCTTGGCGCTGTCGGAGATCGCCTGGAACACCGGCGTGACGTCGGCAGGCGAAGCCGCGATCACCTTGAGGATGTCGGCGGTCGCGGTCTGACGCTCCAGCGCCTCCCGCGTCGCATTGAACAGGCTGACATTCTTGATCGCGATCACCGCCTGATCGGCGAAGGTCTGCAGCAGCCGCACATGATGCTCAGTGAAGGCGCCGGTCGCACGGCGCGTTGTGATGATGATGCCGATCGCTTCGCCCTCGCTCATCAGCGGCGCGAACAGCATGCTGCGATAGCCGCGGGCGCGGGCGATGTCGCGGGCGGCCGGCTCGAGTTCGGTGTCGGGCAGTTGCGCCGCCGCACCCTTGGCCACGAGCTGGTAGGGCGGGAACTGCGCGAACGGCACCGGGAACGAGGCCTGCAGCACGCGATCGCCGGCCGGATCTGTCGGCGTGAAGGCGGCAAGGTGCGCAGCACCGTCGACATAGCGCAGCACGGCCGTGGAGAAGCCACCGATCAGCCGGTTGGCGTTGGCCGCAATGGCCTCGAACACCGGCTGCACGTCCGAGGGCGAGGCCGCCATCACCTTCAAAATGTCCGCCGTGGCGGTCTGGCGCTCCAGTGCCTCGCGCGTCGTGTTGAACAGCCGTGCATTCTCGATCGCGATCACGGCCTGGTCGGCAAGGGTCTGGAGCAGCTGCACGAGGTCGGGCGTGAACGCGCCCGGCTCGGCGCGGGTGACGCTGATCATGCCGACCGGCGTGCCCTGGTTCATCAGCGGCATGAACAGCACGCTGCGGAAGCCGCGCAGCCGTGCCAGATCGCGGTTCAGCTGCGGCACGTCGGCGGCTTCGCTGTCGGGAAACTGGATCGTCTCGCCGCCACGCACCAGCGCAAAGGTCGGAAACTCCGCGATCTTGCGCGGGAACGACGCCTTGAGCCCTTCGTCCGCTTCCGGACTGGTCGGCGTGAACGCCACGAGTTGCAGCTCGTCGCCGATGAATTGAAGCACGGTGGCGGAGAAGCCGTCGAGCAAGCGCTTGGAACTCGACGCGATCGCCTCGAACACCGGCCGGGCATCGGAGGGCGAGGCCGCGATGGTGCGCAGGATCTCGGCGCTGGCGCTTTGGCGATCCCGCGCAGTCGCGAGCTCACTGCGCAGCTGCGCGGTTTCGGCTGCGGCCGACAGCAATCGGCGCTCGAGTTGTTCGATTTCGTTGGAAGGGGACGTCATTCCTGATCCGGCTCGATGCCGCGACACGCGCGGCACCTGCCCGGATTATCACATCTTCCGCGCCCTGAGCCAGCGGTTGCGGCGGAGGCCCATCTCACGTCCCCGGCCGCGACACCTCCGTCTCCTTGCTGGTGATGAACTCCAGCAGCACCGGAACGCCTTCCTGCGTCTTCTGGATGCCGCGTTTGATCGCGGGGATGATGTCCTCTGGCCTCGTCACCCGCTCGCCATAGCCGCCGAAGGCCCGCGCCATCGCGGCATAGTCGCCGGAGATGTCGGTCGAGCGATATTTTTCGGTCGAGACCGGCATCACCTTCAGCTCGATCGCCATCGAGAAATTATTGAGCAGGATCGACATGATCGGGATGCGCTCGCGCACTGCGGTCTCGAAATCCATGCCGGTGAAGCCGATCGCCGCATCGCCCCAGACATTGATGCAGAGCTTGTCGGGCTTTGCGAGCTTGGCGCCCATGGCAAGGCCAAGGCCGTAGCCGAGTTGCGTCGTCTTGCCCCAGCCGAGATAGGTGAGGGGTTTCGTCGATTTCCAGAACGGGGAGAGCTGGTCGCGCGGACTGCCGGCATCGTGCGTGATGATGGTGTTGTCGATGTCGACGGTGTGTTGCAGGTCCCATAGCACGCGATAGGGGCTCAAGGGGGCGTCATTGCTGGTGAGCTTCGGCATCCATTTCGCCAGCCACTCCTTGTGCGAGGCCGCGATCTCGGCCGCGACCGCGGAGGCATCACGGTCCGCGGTGACGGACTTGCCGACCTCCTCCAGCAGCGCGTCGAGCACGAGCCCGGCGTCGCCGACGAGGCCGATTTTCGCTTCCACATCCTTGTTGAGATGATTGGGATCGAGCGTGGAATGGATGATGGTCTTGCCCTTCGGCATCGCGATGCCGAAGTTCGTTTCGGTGAACGAGCAGCCGATGCCGAGGATGACGTCGGCCTCGGCGAGGAATTTTGGCACCGCGCGCGGCACCGCGAGGCCGCCGGAGCCGAGCGAGAGCGGATGCGTTTCCGGGAACGAGGATTTGCCCCCTAAGCTGGTGGTGACGGGGATTGCCAGCCGCTCCGCGAGCCGCTGCAATCGCGGCCAGGCCTGCGCGTAATGCACGCCCTGGCCGGCATAGATCACCGCGCGCTTGGCGTTGACGAGCAGGCCGGCCGCCTCCTTCACATGCACGGGGTCGGCGCCGTAGCGCGTGCGCAGCACCGGCGTGTAGTCGAGCGGCTCCGGCACCTCCTCGTTCCACATGTCGGAGGGGATTTCGACGATCACGGGGCCGCCGCGGCCGTTCTTCAGCTTGGTAAAGGCGCGGCGGAAGATGTTGGCGACCTCGGTCGCCAGAATGATCGGCTCGGACGATTTCGCGAAGGGCTTCATCGCCTCGCTGGAATTGAAGTTCGGCTCGATATGCGCCAGCCGGCGCTGATAGCCCATCGGCAACACCAGGACGGGAACGGACTCGCCGAAGCATTGCGCGACGCCGCCCATCGCGTTCTCCGCGCCGGGCCCATGCTGCATGCAGAACGCGCCGATGCTGCGTCCCGACGTCACCCGCGAGATCGCATCCGCCATGTGGATGCCGACGCGCTCCTGCCGCACCATCACAGGGCGGATCTCGGCCTTGGCGGCGTGCTCGATCAGATGGTTGACGGGATAGCCGCAGAGGATCTCGATCCCCTCGCGCCGCATGATTTCCGCAATGGCGGTGCCGAGCTTCATGGCGTCTCTCCCTGGGCAGGCCGGTTGGTCCGGCGTTGGGGAGAGAGAGGATCAGGAAATTGCGGGAGGGTAAAGTGCGGGACGCGAAGGAGGCGGTAGGTCAGCTATGCAGCGCGCTGCCATAGCCCGGAGGGAGCGAAGTGCAATCGGGGATAGCTGCACCCGCTGCGCCGGCCCCGGATTTCGCTTTCGCTCCATCCGGCCGACGGGAAGCTCCGTCCTACTTGCAGTTTCGGCAGATCATCAGCTTGCGCTTCAACGCCTCATCTTCCTGATCGATCAATTGCTGAGCCGTGTTGCCTTGCGTATCCGGATTGGGCGTGGAGCCCTTTGCCGCGCGCGACCTGATCGGTCGCGTCGTCCGATCCGGAGTGTCATTGTCGTCACTGGTGGCACGGAAGCCGTCATAGTCGGCGGCAGAATTCGGCGCTTGTGGAAGTCCGCCAGTCGGGGGTGTCGGTGAGATCCTGTCCGACGCTGCCGGGGAATTTTTGGCATTCGCCCGTGGCGGCGATGCCTTGGGCGGAGCAAGCGAAACCGGCGGCGCGGTCTGTCCCCTCGCGCTGTCCTGAGACCAGACGCCGGCAAGCAAGAGGCTGAGTGCCAAGAGCGTCACGCTTCTCATCCGCATCTTCAACAGCTCCGGTCCATCGATTGACAGCATGGTTCGTCGAGCCACGCCGTGCTGAAGACTATCAGGACTCACATGGCGGTCAAAGTTCCGCAGCCGGATCCGGGGAAGATGCATCTGTGGGAGCGGCGCTCGAATTCGGCTCCGCGGCATCGGGGGCTACGATCGCTTGTGTTGCTTGTCGGGCAAAACACACCAGCGGTGGGTCTATGGCTACGCCTCAAAATATTCGCGTTTACAGAAATTCTGTTTTGCCGTACAAGCCGACACATCCCGCCCGCCACAAGGGGCGTTTCGCGATCGTCACGAGACGCGGGCCGGGATGCGGTGGCCGCGACGGCGTCGGCGCGTCATGTTGGTTGCAGGGCGGAGATCCCGTGAGCAGCGGCAGGCGCGATACGACACGGCGCTGACAGCGTCCTTGTTCGGCCCCGATGGCGAGCGCACGCCAGCCGTCGGGGATGCGGATGTGGATGTGCGCGGACGGAGAAGTCGTGTGGTCCTGACGCCCGGGGTCTGTGCGTCAAGGCTTGCGGTGATGTGGCGGCCCGACCGGGCGCGTGCATCAGCCATCTGCAAGGCGACGGGGGCAATAGTGCATCGCTCCCCGGGGAGAGCACGAAGGACACCGTGAAAACCATCGCGCAGGGAAGGCCGGGCGACCGGCATCACCTGTCGTCCACCCCGTGCGCGTTTCTTTCGCACACGCGGGACCTCGGGTGCCAGCCGGCGCCCGGCCTTCCCCGCGCCCTTGCTGAGATAAGGGCGGAAGAGGATAGCAAAGCTCGGGCGAAACGCGCCGCGAGGATGAGCAGCCATGTCTATCGCCAAACGGCGTTCTCGTGCCCCGGACGCAGCGCAGCGCGCCGCATCTTCGCGGCGTGGTGCGCTGCAGAGCCGGGGCCCATGCACCGGCGGAATGTGCAGCCGTCTGGGTCCCGGCTCTGCGCAGCAGCGTAAGAACGCTGCAGCGCGTCCGGGACAAGAGAGAGGCGCGTTTCAGCGCCGTCATGTCCCGTCACGCCTTCTCCTCCAGCGCGCGGCGCAGCCTTCGGATGATGACGCCGCGGGCGCGGTCGTCGGCGGCTGCCCCAACCCTGTCGTTGATGTCGAGCATGAGCTCCGACATCTCGTTGTGCCAGTCGAGACGGGTCACGGCCTCCGGCGCGAGCCGCCGGCGGTGATCGACGTCGAGCACGCGCGGTTCGGGCGCGGCGAGCTCGTAGATATCGTCGAGCACCGGCTGGTAGACCCTGGCCGCCGGAACGATGCGCTCGGCAATGCGTTCGGCGAGTCCCGCGATCGCGCCTTCCTCGCCATGGACCAGGAACAGCCCGCGGGAAATGGGTCGGCGCGCCGCGATCCAGCTGGCGATGCCGGCGCCGTCGGCATGGCCCGAATATTCGTCGATCATGCGGATGCGAGCCGCGACCTTGATCTCCTCGCCCTGGATCCGCACGGCCTTGGCTCCGTTCTGGAGGAAGCGGCCGAGCGTACCGTTGGCCTGGAAGCCGGCGAGCAGCACCGTCGCGCGCTCGTTCCACAGCCAGCGCTTCAGATGGTGGCGAATGCGGCCGGCGTCGCACATGCCGCTCGCGGCGATGATGATATGGAATCCGGACAGGCGCATGATCGCCTTGCTTTCGTCCGCGGTCTCGGTGAATTTGAGATGCGGCGAGTTGAGCAGGCGCGCGGCATCGACGGACGGGTCGAGGCTCTCGGCATGGCGGCGAAACACTTCGGTGGCGCGGATCGCGAGCGGAGAATCGAGGAAGATTGGTGCGGTCGGAATCTCGCCGTGCTCCATCAGGTCGACGAGATCGACGATCAGCTCCTGGGTGCGCTCGACCGCGAAGGCGGGCATCAACAGCGCGCCGCCGGCCGTCGCGGCATCGCGCACCTCGGCCGCGAGGTGTTTGCGGCGGAGCTCAGGTGTGGTGGCCTCGCGCAGCCGGTCGCCGTAGGTCGATTCCGAGATGACGTAGTCGAAATCGGCCGGCGCCTCGGGATCGGGCTGCAGCAGCTTGGCCTCCGGCCCGACATCGCCGGACAGCAGCACGCGCAGTGGACGTGGCGCGCCCCGTTCGGCGATTTCGAGCTCGATCGAGGCCGAGCCGAGCAGATGGCCGGCGTTCCAGTAGCGCGCGCGGACGCCCGGGATCACGTCGGTCCAGCGTTCATAGTCGACCGCGCGAAACGATTGCAGCGATGCAATGGCATCGGCCTGCGTGTAGATCGGCGCGACCTGCTTTCGTCCGCGCGAGGCATTGCGACGGTTGAGCTGCGTGACTTCCGATTCCTGGATGCTGCCGGCGTCTGGCAACATGTAGGAGCAGAGGTCGATCGTGCCGCGCGTCGCCAGGATCGGTCCGTCGAACCCCGCGCGCACGAGCTTCGGCAAGAGACCGCTATGGTCGATATGGGCGTGCGTGAGCAGCACGGCATCGATATCGGCGGGGCGGAACGGAAAGGCGCCGTAGTTGAGCTCCTTCAGCGTCTTCTGGCCCTGGAACAGGCCGCAATCGACCAGGAAGCGGCCGGCCGCGGTCTGGAACAGATAGCTCGAACCGGTCACGGTGCGGGCGGCGCCGCAAAATCGAACGGTGATGCTCATGGCGTCGTCTCCGGAGGAAGTGTCGTCGTCAGCTCGGACCGCAAGGCGGCCGCGAGACTCTCGTCGAGGGAAATCGCGTTGGTCGGATGCGGAACGCTGTCGGTCGAGCGGATTGACCGGATGCCGGCGCTGGCGAACGCGACGGTCATCGCGGGTGGAAACAGCGCGTGCGTGATGACCGCATCGACGGCGGTGGCGCCCATCGCCGTCACGGCCTTCGCCGCGGCCATCAGCGTCGTCCCGGAGGAGACGATGTCATCCACCAGCAGCGCCGGCCGTCCCGCGAGCAGGCCGGGATCGGCAAAACTGATCGCTACGGAACGATCGCCGTGCCGCGTCTTTTGCGCCACCGTGTGCTGCAGTCGCAGCCGGCTCGCGATGTCGTTCACCCAGGGCTCGGACTCCCTGTCGGGTCCGATCACGATTGTCGCGGGATCGATGCCGCTCGTCGCCAGCGCGTTCGCGATGACAGGCATGGCGGACAGGTTCTCCGCTTCGATACCCGGAAAGACCGATCTGATGTCGGGGGTGCGGTGCAAATGCGCATCCACGGTGACGATACGGTCCACGATCGTTGCAAGCAGATTGCCCATGGCCCGCTGGCTGATGGCCTCGCCCGGATGAAATGCAGCATCCTGCCGCATGTAGCAGAGATAGGGCGCGACCAGCACCAGCCGCTTCGCGCCGTTGCGTCGCAGCGCCTCCGCAGCGAACAGCAGGGCGATCAGCTTGTCGTTGGGTTGGTCGAGCGGGGCATAGAGGATTGTGGTGTCGGCCGCCGGCGCGACGGCGACGCGCAGCTCGCCGTCCGGAAAACGATGCACGGCGATCTCGCTGCAGGCAAGCCCGAGCCGCGCCGCGAGGCGCTTTGCCGCATCGCTGCCGCCGGGCAGGGTCTGAAGCGCGATCGTGCTCACGGCGCCGACTTGCCTTGCAGGGCGTCATGACCGTTGACGACGAACCCGGTCTCCTCGGTGGCGGCATCGGCGGCGAGATCATGCTCGGGGCGGTCGAACGTGTAGACACGATAGAGCGGCTCGCCCTGCTCGACGCGATCGCCGATCTTCTTGAACAGGCGGATACCGGCGCCCTTGTCGAGCGGCGCGCCGGCGGTGCGGGCGAGGCGGTTCAGACGCAGGCAGTCGATCGCGGACACGGTGCCGTCATGCGCCGCCTTGACGTCGAAGCTGAGCGATCCGAGCTCGCTGCTGCATGTCGACGGACCCTGGGCGTCGATGATCTTCTGCATCTGCTTCAGCGCCGCGCCGCTGTCGAGCAGTTCGCGCGCCCTCGCATAGCCGGCGCCGCCGCGCAGCTTCGGATCGTATTCCAGCAGATGGGCGGCGAGCCGGAGCGATTTCTCGCGCAGGTCGCGCGGCGCATCCTTGTCGTTGCCGAGCACGGCCATGACGTCATTGGCCTCGAGCACCGGCCCGATGCCGTTGCCGATCGGTTGGCTTCCGTCGGTCGTGATCACCTCGACCGTGCGGCCGAAACGGTCGCCGACGAATTCGAACAGCTTGCGCAGCCGCATCGCCTCGACGCCATTGGTGACCTTCGCGGTCGGCCCGACCGGAATGTCGATCAACAGATGCGTCGAGCCTGCCGCGATCTTCTTGGACATGATGGAGGCGACCATCTGCTCGCGGGTATCGAGGCTCAGCGGGCGCTCGACCGAGATCAGGACGTCGTCGGCCGGCGACAGGTTCACGTGTCCGCCCCAGATCAGGCAGCCGTTGCAGGCCGAGACGATCGCCTTCATCTCCTCGACGCCGACATTCACCCGCGCCAGCACCTCCATCGTGTCGGCGGTGCCGGCAGGCGAAGTGATGGCGCGCGAAGAAGTCTTCGGGATCGGCAGGCCATGGGCGGCGACGATCGGCACCACGACCATCGAGGTGCGATTGCCGGGAATGCCACCGATGCAATGCTTGTCGACGACGACAGGCGTCGGCCACACCAACTGCGTGCCGGCCTGGGCCATCGCCCCGGTGAGGGCGAGCAACTCGTCGCTGGTGATGAAGCTCGCCGACCCGATCAGGAAGGCGGCGATCTCCATGTCCGAGTAGCGATAATGTGCGAGGTCGTTGATGATCGCGCCGATTTCGGCCGGGCTCAGGGTTCGCCCGCGGATCTTCGCGCGCACCGCTTCCAGGCTCTCCGGCGGCGCCGCGGGCCTCACCGTGACCAGCGTGCCGGCGCCTTGCCCGAAACGCCGCAACGCGGGTTCAGAGAGTCCGATCTCGTCCGGGGCCACCAGCGTATCGTCGTCCGTGATCAGCAACGTCGCCAGCAGGACCTTGCTGCCCTGACGCAGCTCGACGCGGCTGAAGCCGCGGAAGATCTCCGCGCGCAGCGCCTTCGACTGCCTGGAGACGACGACAACGTTCTCGCGGCCGGTATCGAGCCGGACGCGGCGGATTTTCAATTGGGAGTGCGGAAGGTCTGGATGCATGGACAGGCCGGCAGGAAGGGAACGCAACCTCCATGCTTAGACGTCGCCGTCCTGATGCTGTTGACCCAGATCATGGCCCGCGCGCGGGACATGGGTGGGCTGCGGCGGGCCGTCACGCAGGCGCGCTGCTGCAGGCGCGTCGGTCTGGAAATGACAGGGGAAGTCGAATGCCGTGGCGATATCGCCGATGTTGGCCGGCCAAATCGGGGAGCGGGCTACTTTATCCCCGTGCTGATCGCGACAAACTTGTTGTTGAGGAGGGCGCCGCCCATGGTGTTCACGGCCGTTATGATCGCCAGCGCGATGCCTGCGGCAATGAGGCCGTACTCGATCGCGGTTGCACCATTCTCATCGGCAAGGAAGGACCTAAGCAAACGCATTGCCAACTCCCGTTCATCCGATCCAACGTATGGCCGCGTCGTTATCGGACTTGCAAATAGATCGAATAAGTCTTCATGCGCGCCAAAAGTATTAAGCCCGGGCGAGCGCGCCACTGCTCATACGACGGCATTCATTAAATTAAGGTTCCATCGATCCGTCCAACTGGATCGATATCGCCAAGCCACCCTAGGGCTGCGCGGGCACAGCGCCCGTCAGTGCGTCATCGCGGCGCCGCTTAACCGATTGTTGAGCCTGTTCGCCAACGGGCCGGCGAGGACACCAGGGCGCTCATCCGCGCCGGTCGTCCGCATTCAGCGCCCGCAACATGGCGATGCGGGCGAACATCACCCAGCCGCCGCCGGTCTCGGCCGCCTTGATCAAGGTCTCGATGGCGGTCTGCCAGCGCGGCTCGTGCTGGGCGTCCTCGGGCAGCCGCATGATGTAGTCGGCCGCCTCCTGAAGCGTCAGCAGCTCGCGCTTGTCGCTGACGCGAACGGGATCGTCGAACGCCGTCGACCAGGGCATGTCAGGCCGCCAGATCGGCGAGGTGTGGCATCACGGCGCAATCGCGGGGGGATGCGGCTAGCCGGCCTTCTTCGCCCGAGCAGGCGCGCGCACCGGCTTGTCGGGCTTCTTCGAAGTTTCCCTGGTCGCCGTCTTCGCAGCTGCATCCTTGCCGCCCTTGCCGGCGATCGGCAGCAGCATCTCGCGCTGGCCCGCGACGCGCTTCTTCGGCTTCTTGGCTTTCGCGGTCTCCTTGGCGACCTTCGCCGCAGGCGCGGCGTCCTTCTCGCTCGCGATGCTCTTCTTCAGCGCGTCCATCAAGTTGATGACGTTGCCGCCGCTCTTCGGCGCGGCCTTGGCGGTGATCGGGGCGCCGCTGCGCTTCTTGTTGATGAGATCGATCAGCGCGGTCTCGTAATGGTCCTCGAACAGCTCGGGGTCGAACGCGCCGGATTTCTTCTCGACGATGTGCTTGGCGAGGTCGAGCATGTCCCTGGTCAGCTTCACGTCCTGGATGTCGTCGAAATATTCGGCCTCGCTGCGGACCTCGTAGGGGTAGCGCAGCAGCGTGCCCATCAGGCCGCTCTCGAGCGGCTCCAGCGCGATGATGTGCTCGCGGTTGGTCAGCACCACGCGGCCGATCGCGACCTTGTCCATGCTGCGGATGGTCTCGCGGATCACCGCATAGGCGTCATGGCCGACCTTGCCGTCGGGCACGAGATAATAGGGGCGGATCAGATAGCGGTTGTCGATGTCGGACTTCGGCACGAACTCGTCGATATCGATCGTGTGGGTCGAGTCGAGCGCGATGTCGTCGAGCTCGTCCTTGGTGACCTCGATATAGGTGTCGGTGTCGACCTTGTAGCCCTTGACGATGTCCTCGGACGTCACCTCGTCGCCGGTCTCGGCGTCGACCTTGAGATACTTGATCCGGTGGCCGGTCTTGCGGTTGATCTGGTTGAAGGAGACCTTCTCGGTATCCGAAGTGGCCGGATAGAGCGCGACCGGACAGGTCACGAGCGACAAACGCAGAAAACCCTTCCAATTGGCGCGGGGGGCCATGGGCTACTCCAAACGCAACAAGGACAGACTTATGAGGATACCATCGGGAAACAGCGAATCATAGCAAGGCCGGGCGTTGAATCTTGCAACTGCGTTAACCGGCCGCCGGGCGTGGGGTCGCGGTCCATTGGGGTGGGAAAAGCCGGAACATCACATCGGATCGGGCGTTGGCTCCGCATGCACGGCTGCGAGAAGGTCGCGGTCATCGGAGGCGACACGCAGAGATTGAGGGCATCATGGCAACCACGCGAGAGCAGCGTCAGATCGTCGAAACACCAACCGAGGCGCGTCAGGGCGAACCTGGGCCGTCAGTTGCCGCATTGCTCGCCATCTCGACCGGGCTTGCGATCCTGATCCTCGCCGTCATCTGGTTCGTGTTCTTCCGGACCTGACGGCCGAATTCACGGGAAGGGCGGACCTTCCGACCTGCCGCAGGACGCGGCACACTGCGCCCGCCATGTTGCCGGCTCGTCCGGTCGCATGGCGGGCGCAGTCGCATGGGCTGCGGACACATCGTATATGACCAAAAAGTAACGCGCCCGGTTCCCCGCGTTCATATTCAGTTCACGCCGGAATTGCTCATCTGGGGCGGTGTTGATGCGGCCTATGTCTGGAGAGAAGCGTGCGCCTGCTCGTTGTTGAGGACGACCCCGATCTCAATCGCCAGCTCACCAAGGCGTTGACCGACGCCGGCTATGTCGTCGATCGCGCCTTCGACGGAGAGGAGGGGCACTATCTCGGCGATAACGAGCCGTATGATGCCGTCGTGCTCGACATCGGCCTGCCGAAGAAGGACGGCATCTCGGTGCTGGAGGCCTGGCGCCGCAACGGCCGCACCATGCCGGTCCTGATCCTCACAGCACGCGACCGCTGGAGCGACAAGGTGCAGGGCTTCGATGCCGGCGCCGACGACTATGTCGCAAAGCCGTTCCATTTGGAGGAAGTGCTGGCCCGTATCCGCGCGCTGCTGCGCCGCTCGACCGGCCATGCCCAGAGCGAGCTCAGCTGCGGCCCCGTCACGCTCGACACCAGGACCGGCCGCGTCAGCGTGTCAGGCAATCCCGTCAAGATGACCTCACACGAATATCGGCTTCTGGCCTACCTGATGCACCATTCCGGCCGGGTGGTCTCGCGCACCGAGCTGGTCGAGCACCTCTACGACCAGGACTTCGACCGCGACTCGAATACGATCGAGGTGTTCGTCGGCCGCATCCGCAAGAAGCTCGACGTCGACATCATCCAGACTGTCCGCGGCCTCGGCTATCTCCTGACCCCGCCGGCCGCCTGAGGCGTTCCGGGGCTTGACGGGCAGCCTGACAGGGGCCTTGGTCCGGGACATGAGTTCTGACGCCCGCCACCCTGCGCCTTCCCGGATCATTCCGATGGCCGCTAGTTCGCTTGCGACCCGCCTGTTCCTGTCGGCGACCGCCTGGCTCGTGGTGATTCTGGCCATCACCGGCGTGGTGCTGTCGTCGGTCTACAAGAACGCCACCGAGCGCGCCTTCGACCGCCGGCTCAATCTCTATCTCCGCACCCTCATCGCCGAGGTCGCGACCCCCGACGAGCCGCCGGACCGCCAGTTCCAGTCGCTCGGCGAGCCGCTGTTCGAGCTGCCGTTGTCCGGCTGGTACTGGCAGATCACGCGGACCGACACCGAAAAGCCGGAGGTGCGCTCCTCGCGCTCGCTCTGGGACAAGAAGCTGCCGAAGCTGGAAGAGCAGGGCACCGAGCTCACCGCCGCCGGAATCCGGCTGGCCTATGTCGACGGGCCCGAGGGGCAGAATCTGCGCATGGTCGAGCGTCCCGTCGATCTCGGCGCCGACGGCAAGTTTCTGGTCAGCGTCGCCGGCGACGATACCGAGATTTTCGACGAGACGCGCAGTTTCGACTACTATCTCGGCGGCACCTTCACCGCGCTCGGCATCGTGCTGCTGCTGACGACCGTGTTTCAGGTCCGCTTCGGCCTCGCACCGCTCAAGCGCATCTCGGAATCGATCGCCGATATCCGCTCCGGGCGGGCTGAGCGGCTCGAGGGCGAATTCCCGGTCGAGATCGCGCCGCTGGCACGCGAGACCAACGCGCTGATCGATGCCAATCGCGAGATCGTCGAGCGCGCGCGCACCCATGTCGGCAATCTCGCCCATGCGATCAAGACGCCGCTCTCGGTCATCGTCAACGAGGCCGGCGCCCACATCGCCGATCCCTTCGCGGCCAAGGTGATGGAGCAGGCGGATGTGATGCGCGACCAGGTCGCCCATCATCTGGAGCGTGCGCGCATCGCGGCGCGGGTCTCGGTGGTTGGGACGGTGACGGAGGTGGCGCCTGCCATCGAGGCGCTGCGGCGGACCATGGAGAAGATCCATCGCGACCGTGGCATCATGGTCGACGCCAAGGCCGATCCGTCGGCAAAATTTCGCGGCGAGCGGCAGGATCTGGAGGAGATGGTCGGCAATCTCGTCGACAATGCCTGCAAATGGGCGGCCTCGCGCGTCTTCATCGAGGTCCTCGTGGAAGCGCCGCACCAGGCCGGGGTGGGTCCGCGGCTGCGGATCATCGTCGATGACGACGGCCGCGGCCTGTCGGAAGCCGAGCGGGCGCAGGTCTCGCGGCGCGGCCAGCGGCTCGACGAGTCCAAGCCCGGCTCGGGGCTGGGCCTGTCCATCGTGGTCGATCTCGCCGCGCTTTATGGCGGCAGCCTCTCGCTCGGTGGTGCGCCGACCGGCGGCCTGCGTGCCGAGCTGGTCCTTCCGGGCGTATAATCCGTTGTTCCGACAGGGATATTCGTCCTCGCCGACGCAGGCCGCAGCAAACCTGTGGGATTCGCTCCGACGTCCTAAACGGCTTCTTAAGTGGGGGCCTCCTATGATCGCGCCGGACCCATCCCATGTCCGCCATTTTACCGTGCATTACCCGGGCGCATGAGCCAGACATCGATCGAGCGGCTGAGGGAATATCTCGCGCAGCTCCCGCCGCAGGCGCAGGCGCTGCTGATGCGGGAGTTCGAGCGCGCGCTCGAGCGCGGCCAGGACACGGCTGTCGCGACCCTCGTGCTCGAGCAGTTGCGCAAGATCGTCCGCAAGTCGGAAGCCGATGAAGCCCCGCCGCCGCGCACGGACGATCTGTCGCGGCTGTTGTTCCAGGCGCTGGAACCGTTCCTGATCGAGGCCGGCGTCCCGCTGCGGGTCGGCCAGATCCGCCGCACCTCGCTGCAGCCGATCTGGCAATGGCTCGGCCGCGACGGCGCACCGGACAAGGTGAACGAGTTCGAGGCCGCGCTGGCGCGGATGCCCCCCGATAGTGCGGGGCAGGTCGAGGCCCTCGCGCAGAAGCTCCAGGGGGTGGCTGCGGATGCCATTTTCGAGCTGACCGGTCCCGGCGGCGGCGACAAATCGCGCGCGCTCGCCCGGGTCGGCGCGCCCAACGTGATCGAGGACCTCTATTCGATCGGAGCGGTGCTTCAGGTCCGGGAGGCCATCGCCGGCTTGAACGAGAAGCTGCCGCGCACTCTGCGCGCTTTCGGCGATCCCCAGATCGCCTCGGTGACGTCGGCGCTCAATATTCCGGTCCTTCAGACGCCGCAAATGCTGCCCTTCGCGCTGTCGATCGTGGTGCAGCGGATGACTGCCCCGTGGCAGATCATCCGCCTCGCCATCAAGATTGCCGCGTCTGACGACGAGATCCGCGTCGCGGCGACGCCTTACGGCGTTGCCGTCACGATCGCGCTGCATGACCTGTCCTGTGTTGCCGCTACCCTGCGCATGGACATCAAGCGCGGCCATTTCGACAACGTTGCCGGCAACCTCAAGGCGTTGCACGACGGCGTGCGCGGCCTGCGCACCGAGCTCGACCTGCGCAACGATTCCGCTTGGGGCAAGCAATTGACCTCGATCCGGGCCGACATCTCCAATGCGCTGCAATCCGAGATCGACAGCGTTCCCGGCCGCGTTCGCCGCATCCTGCGCCAGCGCCCCGAGAAAGACATTCCGCCGGGGGCGCGGATCGACAGCACCGAGGTGGAGGAAACGGCGGCGCTGATCGATTTCGTCGCGACCTGCCGCAATTATGCGAGCGAGCTTGCGATCAACGAGGTGACGCTGCGCACCTATTCCGACCTTCAGCAATATGTCGAACGCTCGACCGAGCAATTGGTGCAGTCGCTGCGCGCCGCCGATCACAAGGTGCGCACCTATCGGCAGCAGCAGGTGCAGGCCGCGATTCGCTTCTGCCAGGTGCTGTTTGGCGATGATTACGCCTCGCTGATGAGCCGGGCCGCGGAGAACGCAGCGACCGGCGAGCGTAAATCGTCGCGCGCAAGCTAACTTAAGCGCATATTTTCGTGATCACAATTTGTGGTTGACGGTGCCGGTGGTGCGCCGTACGGTCCCCGTGCAAGTCCGGGGAACTTCTATTTGTGGGCGCATGAAACCCGTAATCAGCTCCATCGAAATTGAGAACCGCATCATTGTTGCCAAGTATCAAAGACTGATGGTCGGCGCCAAAGTGGTGCTGGTCGAGAAGGCAAGCGGTCGGCAACTCTCCGAGACAATCACGAGGGTTGCATCCCCGGTTCCCGTCGGAGCGCTGCGCATCAGATTGCCGGACGCAGTCAAGCCGGGAACATACTTCCTGAGGGCCTTCAACGGCCACGGTGAGGACGCCGCGCAAAGTACGGACTTCGAGATCGGCTAAGCCGTTGGATTTTCACCGTTTCGAGACCGTGCGCGGTCGCGCCAAATTGACAATTGTCAATTGCCGCATCATCCGGCCGTGGTGTAAAGCCACCTATGGGCGCGGTTCGTGCGCTGCCGGAAGCTTGCCAGATGACGCTATGGTTCGTGTTCGCGCTGATGACGGTCGCGGCGATTTTCGCCGTGCTCTGGCCGCTTGGCCGCAATGGACGCGCGCAAGACCAGGGCAGCGAGGTCGCGGTTTACAAGGACCAGCTGGCCGAGATCGAGCGTGATCTCGCCGCAGGCTTGATTCCTGCGCCGGACGCCGAGGCTGCGCGCGTCGAGATCAGCCGCAGGCTGCTCGCCGCGGCCGCCAGCGAGCCCGTCGTGGCGCCGAAATCGAATCTCAAATGGCGCCGCGCGGCGGCCGTGCTGGCGCTCGCTGGCCTGCCGCTCGTTGCGATCGGCGTCTACATGCCACTCGGCTCGCCCCGGCTTCAGGACTTTCCCCTGGCGCAGCGCGAGCGTGGATCCGGGTCCGGCGTGGCGCAGTCGCTCGAGAATCTCGTCGTGCAGGTCCAGCAACATCTGGAGAAGAATCCGACCGACGGGCGCGGCTGGAATGTGCTTGCGCCGGTGTTGGAGCGGCTCGGCCGTTTCGACGATGCGGTGCGCGCCTATCGCAACTCGCTCACCTACAATGGCGAGAGCGCGGAACGCCGGTCCGATCTCGGCGAAGCGATCTCGGCTGCCGCCGGTGGTGTGGTGACCGTCGAGGCCAAGGCGGAATTTGAGCGTGCGCACGCCCTGAACGCGGACGATCCCAAGGCGAACTACTTCCTCGGCCTTGCCGCCGAGCAGGACGGCCGCAAGGACGATGCAGCCACGATCTGGCGCGCGTTGCTTGCGAAAGCGCCCGCGGATGCGCCGTGGCGTGCCCTGGTGCAGTCCTCGCTGGTGCGGGTCGGTGGCGGGACGATGCCGGCGCTGTCCGACGAGACGATTGCTGCGTCCAAGGATATGGCCGAAGGCGATCGCAACGCGATGGTGCGCGGCATGGTCGATCGTCTGGCCACCCGGTTGAAGCAGAACGGCGACGACGTCGATGGATGGCTGCGGCTGGTGCGCGCCTATCTCGTGATGGGCGAGCGGGACAAGGCCATGGGGGCATCGGCCGATGCCCGGCAGGCGGTTGCCAGCGACGCCGAGCGGCTGCGCCAACTTGATGAAGGCCTCAGGACTCTCGGGCTCGGCGGATGACGATGTCGGGACAAGAGACGCGGAGAACGGATACGCCATGACGCGCAAGCAGCGACGTATGACCATCATCGGCGGCTCGCTCGCCGTGCTCGCGCTCGCGGCCGCGCTGGTGCTCAACGCACTTCGCGACTCCATCGTGTTCTTCTCGACGCCGACCATGGTCGCCGAGAAGCACGTCGAGCCCGGCAAGCGGTTTCGCCTCGGCGGGCTGGTGCAGCCCGGCTCGCTCCAGCGCGGCGACAATCTCGCGGTGACCTTTGAGGTCGCCGATGGCAACGCCAAGCTGCCGGTGGCCTACAAGGGCATCCTGCCCGACCTGTTCCGCGAAGGGCAGGGCGTCGTCGCCGAGGGCGCGCTTGACGCCCATGGCGTGTTCAAGGCTGATACCGTGCTGGCCAAGCACGACGAGACCTACATGCCCAAGGACGTCGCCGATGCCCTGAAGAAGCAGGGTCACTGGAAGGACGATTACGGCGGCAAGCCCTCTGATAGCGGCAAGACGTCCGATGCGGGCAAGCCCGCGGCGACGACCGCGCAGGGCAATCCGCAGGGAGCAATGCGGTGATCGCAGAATCCGGACATTACGCGTTGGTGCTGGCGCTTGGGCTCGCACTGATCCAGTCAATCGTGCCCCTGATCGGCGCGCGCCTGAACGATGTCGCGCTCATGAATGTGGCGCGATCCACGGCGCTCGCGCAGCTCCTGTTCGTCGGAGCCTCGTTCGTAGCTCTCGTGATGCTGCACGTGAACTCGGACTTTTCCGTCGCGAACGTCTACGAGAACTCCCACTCGATGAAGCCGCTGCTCTACAAGATCACCGGCGTGTGGGGAAACCATGAAGGCTCGATGCTGTTGTGGGTGTCGATCCTCGCGTTGTTCGGCGGGCTCGTTGCTGCGTTCGGCAATAATCTGCCGCTGTCGCTGCGCGCGCACGTGCTTGCCGTGCAGGCATGGGTCGCCAGCGCCTTCTATCTGTTCATCCTCGTGACGTCGAACCCGTTCCTGCGTATCGCCGCCCCGCCGATCGAGGGGCGCGATCTCAATCCGGTGCTCCAGGACATCGGCCTCGCCGTGCATCCGCCGATGCTCTATCTCGGCTATGTCGGCTTTTCGATCTCGTTCTCCTTCGCGATCGCGGCGCTGATGGAGGGCCGGATCGACGCGGCCTGGGCGCGCTGGGTGCGGCCGTGGACGCTGGTCGCCTGGATCTTCCTGACGCTCGGCATCGCCATGGGTTCGTACTGGGCCTATTACGAGCTCGGCTGGGGCGGCTGGTGGTTCTGGGATCCGGTCGAGAACGCCTCGCTGATGCCGTGGCTCTCCGGCACCGCGCTGCTCCATTCCGCCCTGGTGATGGAGAAGCGCAACGCGCTGAAGGTCTGGACCATCCTGCTCTCGATCCTGACCTTCTCGCTGTCGCTGCTCGGCACCTTCCTGGTGCGCTCGGGCGTCATCACCTCCGTGCACGCCTTCGCCACCGATCCCACCCGCGGCGTGTTCATTCTGCTGATCCTCTGCCTGTTCATCGGCGGCAGCCTGTCCCTGTTCGCGGGCCGCGCCACGTCGTTGAAGCAGGGCGGCCTGTTCGCGCCGATCTCGCGCGAGGGCGCGCTGGTGCTGAACAATCTGCTGCTCACCGTGGCCTGCGCGGTCGTGCTGTTCGGCACGCTCTATCCGCTCGCGATGGAAATGCTCGCCGACTTCAAGATGTCGGTCGGCGCGCCCTTCTACAACCTCACCTTCGCGCCGCTGTTTACGCTGTTGCTGCTTGCCGTGCCGTTCGGGCCGATGCTGGCGTGGAAGCGCGGCGATCTGCTCGGCGTCACGCAGCGCCTGCTCGCGGCGGGCGTTGCCGGGCTCGTCGCCGTCGCCATCGCCTGGGGCTGGGCCAGCGGCGGCAGCACGTTGGCGCCGCTCGCGATCGGGCTTGGCATCTTCGTCATCGGCGGCGCCGTCACCGACATCGTCGAGCGGACCGGGCTCGTCCGGCTGCCGTTTGCAACGGTGCTGCACCGGGCACGCGGCCTGCCGCGCTCGGCCTGGGGCACGACGTTCGCGCATGCCGGCCTCGGCGTCGCGCTGATCGGGATCGTCTGCGAGACCACCTGGAACAGCGAATACATCGCGACCATGAAGCAGAACGACGTCGCTCACATCGCCGGCTTCGACGTGAAGCTCGACGGGGTGCTGCAGCGTCAGGGCCCGAACTACCGCGAGATGATCGCCGAGTTCAACGTCAGCCTCGATGGCAAGCCACTCAGCGTCATGACGCCCTCCAAGCGCAGCTTCACCACCCGCGGCTCCTCGACCACCGAGGCCGCGCTGCTGACGCGCGGCGCGAGCCAGCTCTACATTTCGCTCGGCGAGGCCAATGCCGAGGGCGCCATCGCCGTGCGCATCTATCACAAGCCGCTGGTGCTCCTGATCTGGTGGGGGCCGGTGCTGATGGCATTCGGCGGCGTGCTGTCGCTGTCCGACCGGCGGCTGCGGGTCGGCGCGCCGAAGCCGGCGCGGGCCAAGCAGCGCCTCCAGCCGGCGGAGTGATCCGATGCGCCGGATGATGGCCGCGTTCGTCCTGCTGATGCTGCTGGCCTTGCCTGCGGCCCACGCCGTGCAGCCCGACGAGATCATGCCGGATCCCGCCAAGGAAGCCCGCGCGCGGGAGCTGTCGCGCGAGCTGCGCTGCATGGTCTGCCAGAACCAGTCGATCGACGATTCCGATGCGCCGCTGGCGCGCGACCTGCGGCTCCTGGTGCGCGAGCGCATCGGCGCCGGCGACAGCAACTCGCAGGTGCTCGACTTCCTGGTCGCGCGATACGGCGAGTTCGTGCTGCTGAAACCACGCTTCGAACGTCAGACCCTGCTGCTGTGGCTGCTCGGGCCGCTGCTTCTGATCGGCGGTGGCCTGGCGCTGTGGCTGCAAATCCGCCGTCGCTCGCGGAGTGGTGCAGACATACCTGCTCCGCCGCTCACTGCGGACGAACAGGCGCGGCTCGCCGCGTTGATGTCCGATGATGCGAAGTCGTCCTAGCCTACGTAGTGATACTTAGGCCGCTTGGCGCAGCTTGTTTCATGCTCTGTTGACCTTTGTCTGGAAGCTTGTCGCAAGATTCGATTCCAGCCTTTGAGTCCCCCGATGTTCGCGAACAGCAATCTGACGATCCGCTTCCTGGTCGGCGCCGTCGTCGCTGCATTATTGTTTCTGCTGGGCATCGGCGGCGGCACCGGCTTCATCGCGGTGCTCTATCTCAACAACGAGATCACCAGCCTGTCGGCGGACTTCGCAGCACTGAGCGGCCCCGCGCGCGACCATGCCATGCAGATCTACCAGCAGGCGCAGACCGCGTTCTCCTATTTCCTGATGGCCTGCGGCGTGATCGCCGTCGTCGCCGTCGCGATCTGCCTCACCACCTGGTTCGCCGTGCGCAATGGCATCCTCAGTCCGCTGGCCGCGATCGTGCATGCCATGCGCGAGGTCGCGGACCAGAAGTTCCAGACATCGGTTCCGGGGCTCGGCCGCACCAATGAGATCGGCCTGCTCGCCGGTGCGCTGGAGGTCTTCAAGACCAACGGGCTCGAGCGACGCCACCTCACCGAGCAGCAGCTGCGCGAAGCCCAGCACCAGGCCGAGCGATCGAATTTCCTGGACGACCGGATCAAGCGCTTCAACGACCTCGTCGCCAGCGTCGTCGACAGCGTGGCCTCATCGGCGGTGCATCTGAAGAGCAACGCCGAGACGCTGTCGCGGACCGCCAACGACACCAGCACCAAGGCCAATGCGGTTGCGAGCGCGGCGAGCCAGGCCAGCGCCAGCGTGCAGACGGTCGCCGGTTCTGCCGAGGAGATGACGAACTCGATCGGCACGATCAGCCGCCGCGTCACCGACGCGACGCAGCGCGCCGAGGGCGCGGCGTCCCAGGCGGAGAAGAGCCGCGACACCATCCACACGCTGTCCGATGCCGCCGACAAGATCGGCGAGGTCGTGCAACTCGTGCAGGCGATCGCATCGCAGACCAATCTGCTGGCGCTGAACGCCACCATCGAGGCGGCGCGGGCAGGGGAGGCCGGCAAGGGGTTTGCGGTGGTCGCCTCCGAGGTGAAGAATCTGGCGCATCAGACCAGCAAGGCGACGGAGGAGATCACCTCTCATGTCGCCAGCATACAGGGCATCACCGCGGAGACGCGCGGCGCGATCGACGGCATTTCCAAGACGCTGTCGGAGATCTCGTCCATCATGTCCGGCATCGAGGTCGACACTGCCCAGCAGCGCAACGCGACGCAGGAGATCACGCGCAGCGCCCAGAGCGCCGCGCACGGAACCCTCGACGTCTCCAACCATATTGTCCAGATCACCTCGACCTCCGCGCAGACCGGCCGCATGGCCGCCGAGGCGCGGGATTCCGCGGTCGACCTGTCGCAGCAGGCCGCGACCCTGAAGCGCGAAGTCGACGAGTTCATCGTCAGCGTCAGGGCAAGCTGAGCGCGCTAAAAACGCGCTTGCGACGCCATCACGGGAACTCGGTTAAGTTCCTGTGAGGCCACAATTTTCGGTGTGCGCTGAACTGCCGCATCGCAGCTAGCCCTTCATTACAAAAGTTTAACCCCGCCGCCAGCGCACGGTAAGGCGGGAGCCCCCATCTTCAGGACCGTAAGGTGCCGCCATCGGGCACCAAATGGATTTCAAGGCCCTGGAGATCTTCGCATGACCGACCGTCCCGACCTCTCGAACCTTCCGTCCTACCGGCAGCCGCGCCGGTCGGTGTTTTCCGCGCGCAAGTTCGCGCTGATGGCCTCGGTCGTCGCCGGTCTCGGCGCGGCGGTCTATGGCTTCAGCCCCTCGACCTCGCCGGCCGATCTGTTCTCGAGCCCGGCGCATGCGCAGGTCAACAACGAGGTCCGCAAGGTCGAACGCCCGGTCGGTTTCGCCGACATCGTCGAGCGTGTGAAGCCGTCGGTGATCTCGGTGAAGGTCAACATCAAGGAGAAGACCGCGAGCAACGACGATGGCGATGATTCCTCCGCGCCGTTCCAGCCGGGCTCGCCGATGGAGCGCTTCTTCCGCCGCTTCGGCGGTCCGGACGGTTTCCCGGGCCTGAAGGGCGGCCGTGGCCGCGTCGTGCAGGGCCAGGGCTCCGGCTTCTTCATTTCGGCCGACGGCTTTGCCGTGACCAACAACCACGTGGTCGACGGCGCCGACAAGGTCGAGGTCACCACCGATGACGGCAAGACCTACACCGCCAAGGTGATCGGCACCGACCAGCGCACCGACCTCGCTTTGATCAAGGTCGAGGGCAGCTCGAACTTCCCGTTCGCCAAGCTCGCCGACGCCAAGCCGCGCATCGGCGACTGGGTGCTCGCGGTCGGCAATCCCTTCGGTCTCGGCGGCACCGTGACCGCCGGCATCGTCTCGGCCAGCGGCCGCGACATCGGCAACGGTCCGTATGACGATTTCATCCAGATCGACGCGCCCGTGAACAAGGGCAATTCCGGCGGTCCCGCTTTCGACACCAACGGCGAGGTGATGGGCGTCAACACCGCGATCTACTCGCCCTCCGGCGGCAGCGTCGGCATCGCGTTCTCAATTCCGGCGAGCACCGTCAAGAGCGTGGTCGCCCAGCTGAAGGACAAGGGCTCGGTCAGCCGCGGCTGGATCGGTGTGCAGATTCAGCCTGTCACCTCCGACATCGCCGACAGCCTCGGCATGAAGAAGGCTGAAGGCGCGCTGGTGGCGGAGCCTCAGGCCAACGGTCCGGCCGCGAAGGCCGGCATCGAGTCCGGTGACGTGATCACCGCGGTCAACGGAGAGTCCGTCAAGGACGCCCGCGAGCTTGCCCGCACCATCGGTGGCATGGCGCCCGGCGCGACCGTGAAGCTCAACGTGCTGCACAAGGGCCAGGACAAGGTCGTGAACATGACGCTCGGCCAGCTGCCGAATACGGTCGAGGCCAAGGCCGACAACGACAATGATAGCGGCAAGGGTGCGAGCAAGGGCACCGACGTGCCCAAGCTCGGCATGACCGTTGCCCCCGCCAATTCGGTGGCCGGCGCCGGCAAGGAAGGCGTCGTGGTCACCGAGGTCGATCCGAAGAGCGCCGCGGCCGAGCGCGGTTTCAAGGAAGGCGACGTGATTCTCGAAGTCGGCGGCAAGAGCGTGGCCACCGCCGGCGAAGTCCGCGACGCCATCAACATGGCGCGGACCGACAACAAGAACAGCGTCCTGATGCGCGTGAAGAGCGGCGGCCAGTCGCGCTTCGTCGCGGTGCCCCTCGCCAAGGGCTGAGGCTTCAGGAGTCCTACGAGATGAAGGGTGTCGCCGGCATCAGTCGCCCCCGCCGACGGCGCCCTTCGGGGAAGCAGCGCAACGTTCGCTTCCCCTCTCTACCTTCCGGTGGAATTACGCCCCCCTCCGTCGGAAGGCCTAGGGCGGTGAGGTCCCCCCAGCTTCACCGCCCGCCTTTTTCTCGATGCCAGAGTCTCCCACTCGGCTTGCATGCGATTGCCGCTCGCGCCATGTTTAGAGAAGGTTGACCTCCTTGACCGCCGCCGAACGCACGATGCGCCTCCTCATCATTGAAGACGACCGCGAATCCGCCGACTACCTCGTGAAGGCGTTTCGCGAGGTCGGACACATTGCCGACCACGCCGCAGACGGCGAGGAAGGCCTCGCCATGGCCGAGAACGGCGATTACGACGTGCTGGTGGTCGACCGCATGCTGCCCAAGCGCGACGGCCTTTCGCTGATCGGTGCGCTGCGCGACCAGGACAACACCACGCCGGTGCTGATTTTGTCCGCGCTCGGACAGGTCGACGACCGCATCAAGGGCCTGCGCGCCGGCGGCGACGACTATCTGCCAAAGCCCTATTCCTTCGCCGAGCTGCTGGCCCGGGTCGAGGTGCTGTCGCGCCGCCGCGGGGGACCTGCCGAGGACACGCTCTACCGCGTCGGCGATCTCGAGCTCGACCGGCTCTCCCACCGCGTCGCCCGCGGCAAGGACGAGCTGACGCTGCAGCCGCGCGAATTCCGCCTGCTCGAATATCTGATGAAGCATGCCGGCCAGGTGGTGACGCGCACCATGCTGCTCGAGAACGTTTGGGACTATCATTTCGATCCGCAGACCAACGTGATCGACGTGCACATTTCGCGGCTGCGTTCCAAGATCGACAAGGGCTTTGAGCGGCCGCTGCTGCACACGATCCGCGGCGCCGGGTACATGATCCGTGATGGGATCAGATAAGGCACGGAGCCTATTGATTTTTTCTAGGTGTTTTGATTTTTGATTGCCAAATTCTTACCACTTCTTTTAGCCGTCAGCTCAAAATAAAAGCCCCGCCTAAGCGGGGCTTTCTACAATCGGCTTCCGAGCGTCAGGCAGCGTTTCGAGCCACACTCTCAAATCGTCTCGCAAGATGATTGTGCGCCTGCCGTGTTTCTTGGCTCTAAGTTTACCGGCGCTGATCGCCTCGCGAATGGAAGTCAGCCCGATCCCAGTGAGGGCGCTTGCCTCCTCAGGGGACACCGAGAGTCGTTCCGAGAGCGGTACCTCTCCCTTCTGTCCGAACTCGTTCATCTCGTAAGCTCAATTTTTTGCGCGGCACGATAGTGGGGCGGATCCAGACTTCGAACTACGTTGGCAGTGCGGGCAGTTACCTGGTTTGACTACAGAGCTGATGGCCATGAGCATTGCAGCATTCTTTCGGTTAGTGGCTCAAGACCAAGACTAGCAAACTTGCTGCATCATGCGCCCAGATCGCGATACTTACGCCCTCCAGCTACGCCTAGTCGCTACCAGGTCAAACCGATAATATTCGTGTTATCATCGCATCTTTCGCCACTGGTTTCGCACCTACGCTAAATCATGGGCCGGACGTTGCGAAGGTCCGAGGCGTTTCGCAGAAGCTTGCCGGCGTAGTGCGGAGCAATCCCGATCTCGGTAATCTCATCTCCGACTGGATGTCGCCCCGGATCGATGCACGGCGCCGCGAAGCGCTGTGGATGGTCAGTCGCGTCGTGTCCGATTCTGAATTGCAACACGAAGCATTTGCAGTGCGAGGACGTTGGCGAACGGTCCGCGAGCGCTCTTGCCCTAAACTCGATCTTGCGCTGTCGACTTCCTGACGTCCTTGGATCAGTACCCGAAAGGATGGTCCGTTGCAGCGGGTGCTGCGCAGCACGCCGAAGCCGTTCGGGCTATTATTGAAGAAACGTCCTCCCACTTACAGGTGAGTCTGTTTGAGTTCATTACTTTGAAGGCCTGCCGGGCTGCACCCGCGACCGCACAAGCGGGAGATGTCAAGCGAGTAGCTCATTCGGGTTCGGCGATACGAATGGAACGTGTTCCGATCGGAGCGCCGGTCGCGCGGTCGATGGTAAGAGGATCGATCTCCGTTCCCTTCTCGGCGTCGAAGAACCGGATCATCTTGCCTCCGCCACGATGCTTGCGTCCCCACGCGCCTATCGCGAAGAGCACCGGCAAAAAGTCGCGCCCGGCTTCCGTCAGCACGTATTCGTCCCGTGGCGGACGGTCTGAATAGCGACGTTTCTCCAGCAACCCCTCGTCGACCAGCGCAGAAAGCCGCCCCGTCAGCATAGTCGGCGCGATACCGAGACTCTTACGAAAGTCGTCGAAGCGGGTCAGCCCCGCATGGGCGTCGCGCATGATCAGCATGCTCCATGCGTCCCCGACGATCGCTAAGCTCCGGGCGATCATGCAGGGCTGGGTCGAAAGCTTTTTCATGTAAGTCTCATTTTAGTAGTGACTTAATACTAAATTGATAGTAACGGGCTGTTCGTCGATGTTCTAGGACAAATTGAGAAAACCGGAATGAGCAAGACAGAACTTCGCCATTGCGCGAATTCCAGGTGCTTCCGGCGGCGTCAGCATTCGGCGCGATCAATAGGTGCACCTTTTTGTGTGCAAAGGAGAAGCCGCGCGATCCGACCAAGTCCCTCCGATCTCAGGGATTCCGGTTTCAGCCGAACTATGGAGTAAGTGATGTCCAGTTATGTCAGCCACGCCGGATCGGTTGTGCGCTATGTCGATGCGCCAAATCTTTCGATCCGTGCTGCAGGAACAACCTTTGCATATCGAGATGTCGGTCCACGCAGTGGCGTGCCATTGATCCTTCTCAACCATTGGGGCGCGGTTCTCGACAATTTCGATCCACGGATCGTCGATGGCCTGGCCACCAGGCATCGTGTGATCGCGATCGACTACCAGGGTATCGGGGCTTCGAGCGGGAAAGCGCCTGTTAGCGTTGGCGAAATGGCGCGAGATACGATTGCTCTGGTCGCCGCGCTGGGCTTTGAAAAGATCGATCTGCTCGGCTTTTCCCTCGGCGGGTTCGTGGCGCAGGATATCGCGCTGAGGGCCCCTAGTCTCGTGCGAAAGCTCATTCTGACCGGCACGGGCCCGGCAGGCGGCAAAGGTATCGAGAAGGTTGGGCCTGTGTCCTGGCCGCTGATGATCAGGGGCTTGCTGACTTTGCGAGACCCAAAATTCTACCTGTTCTTCACATCCACGGCCAATGGCCGCAGAGCCGCAAAGGCCTTTCTGGTAAGGCTGAAGGAGCGCAAAGCAGATCGGGACAAAGGAGCCACACCAGCGGCCCTGTTGCGGCAACTCAAGGCAATCAAGAGTTGGGGCCAGCAGACGCCTCAGGATCTCGGCAGCATCCGCATCCCTGTACTTATCGCGAACGGCGACAACGATATCATGGTGCCGACCGCAAACAGCACCGATATGGCGCGCCGTATCCAGGGTGCGCAATTGATTATCTACGAAGATGCCGGGCATGGCGGAATTTTTCAGCACTACGCCGACTTTGTTCCGAAGGCCCTATGCTTCCTTGAAGCCTGACGCCACGGCAATATTTCGAATGGAGAACATCATGAAGGCGTTCGTTGTCGACAAGTACAAAAAGAAAGCCGCTCTGCGCTTGGCCAATTTGCCGGAGCCGGAGATGCGGGACGATGATGTCCTGGTTCAAGTTGGTGCATCCGGCGTGAACGTTCTGGACTCCAAGGTCAGGGACGGAGAATTCAAGCTCATACTGCCGTATCGTCCGCCTTTCATTCTGGGTCACGATGTTGCTGGGATAGTCGTCAGGGTCGGCCGCAATGTCAGGCGGTTCAAGGTCGGCGACGAGGTCTATTCACGGCCGCGCGATCATCGGGTCGGAACGTTCGCGGAATCCATTTCCATGAATGAAATGGACGTGGCGCCAAAGCCCAAGAACATTAGCATGGAGGAGGCCGCCTCTATCCCGCTGGTGGGGCTGACCGCCTGGCAGGCGCTGGTCGAGTTGGGCAAGCTGAAGCCTGGCCATAAGGTCTTCATCCAGGCCGGCTCCGGCGGGGTGGGGACTTTCGCACTCCAACTCGCCAAGCATCTCGGTGCGGTCGTTGCGACGACGACGAGCGCGAAAAATGTCGAGCTGGTCAAGAGCCTCGGCGCGGACTTGGTCATCGACTACAAGACCCAGGATTTCGAGAAGATCTTGTCGGGCTATGATTTGGTCCTGCACAGCCAGGACGCCAAGGCACTCGAAAAATCTCTGCGGGTGCTCAAGCCGGACGGCCTGCTCATCTCAATCTCCGGGCCGCCCGACCCCGAATTCGCCAAGAAGCAGGGCATGAACTTCTTCCTGAAGCTGGTGATACGCTTGCTGAGCCGCGCTGCGCGGAAAAAAGCCAGAAGCCTTGGTGTGCGCTTTTCATTCTTGTTCATGCGAGCGCAGGGGCGGCAGCTGAGCGAAATCACATCCCTGATCGAATCCGGCGCGATCCGTCCGGTTGTGGACAAAGTGTTTCCGTTTGAAAAAACCGGTGATGCGCTCGCCTATGTCGAGGCCGGGCGCGCAAAAGGCAAGGTCGTTATCACGGTGGCAGACTAGCATCCACGGCGGGCCCATCGGAAATCACGATGCCGCTCAACAGGACCTTGAGAAAGAACAAGGCCATGGCAAAAAATTCCACAGTCGTCATCACCGGAGCCTCCTCTGGCATCGGAGCGACTTACGCAAACCGTTTCGCCCGCCGCGGACATGATCTGGTGCTTGTGGCCCGCGACAGCGAGCGAATGGAGGCCCTCGCGGCGCGGCTTCGCGACGGGACGGGTGTTGCTATCGACATCCTGCAGACCGATCTCACCAACCAGGGCGACCTTTGCGGCTGTCGAAAAGCGCTACGTGACGATCGCCGCATTGGTGTCCCGTCAACAATGCAGGCGTGGCCCTAAGCGGGTCGTTCGTCGCGCAAGCAGTCGAGGATGTCGGCCGTCTTGGCGCGGGTGGGGCAACGTGGTTTCAATCGAGAGGACCATGCCGGCCTCCAGAGACGCGTTCAGCTGCGATTAGGGACGACGTTGCATGTCAGCACGCGAGCGCTTCTGTTGATGATCTCTAATTATCGAAAGAGGGGTCAGAGCTTAGGGTCGAGGGTCGAGCGCTCGACATGCGAATTGACCGCCTTTAGTTGCTTATCTGCAGATAGATCTAGCTCAAATTGCACCACCACGATCGGCCCGATCGAGAGTTCAACTTCTTGGACAGGCTAGGAGGACGGCGTGTGCGCGAAACGCGGCAGGCCAGTCTCCACTCGATGGACATTCGTTGGCTCTACCTCGATCGCGCTCGACATTTCAATCCGCGGTAAATTATCGCGTTCACCGAACTCGAAGCGCTCAATGGCTCACTAGGAGGTTCTGCAGCCTTCGACCGTACGTTCCGTACCGAATTGAAAGCCTGATCGAGTTAGCTGTTTCAGTGGGGTGGATGCAAGCGACGCTGGTCGATGTCACATCGGAATGTGACAAGTGGTTTGTGACAATTCTGCTTAAACGGAGGCATTGGGCAACGCTCTCCGATCTAGGTCGCTGCACTTGTGGGTCACATCTTCTCAAGAAAAGAACTCATACAACCCTCAATTTGCTGTCGATAACTAGATCGCGGCGAGAGAGCCAGTCAAAGAGGGAGGATGGGACGATCTCGAGTGCGCTTTGCACCGGCACCGAGAAAGTCGGCAGAGTGTCTTACAGGCAGGCTTGTGTTCGCAGCTCTATCGCATTGCGAGCAAATTTAGCAACAGGTGAAAATTCGGCTCTAGGTACCCTCCCGGGCAGAAGACCCGGCACGGCACGTCAGACGTTGACGGTCGATCAAATAGCGCGACCAAGCCGTCGAGGAGGGGAAGACCATGAATGCGCGCATCCGGTCAGTTGAAGCGGCACGCGACGCCATGCTCCGTCGGTTATTAAGTGACCAGGAGCATGCATCGATTGTATATCCAGGTAAGATGCCGAGCGAGCCCGTCAAGAAGGCCTTCGTTAGGAACCGGCTATTGGCCGGCCTTTCAGTCCCAGATCTTGCCGCGGTAGGGAGGTATCTCGAACCCGTTGCGCTAAAGAGGCGGGCAATCTTGCAGGAGCCGAAGAGGACCGTTGAATTCGTTCATTTTATCGAATGGGGAGTCGTTTCTGTAAGGATCGTTGCTGCTGGGAGCATGCTTGAAACGACGTTAGTCGGATACCGCGGAGCAATCGGAGTGCCATATTTACTCGGTGGGCACATTCCCACTAGCCAGTTTGTTGCCATTTCTCCTGCGTATGCATTGAGGATTCGCCAAGACCATTTGCGTGATTTGATCGGCGAACGTCCTGGGCTTCGCGAACATTTGCTGCGCTACGTAGAGGCGGTTGCCCTACACAGTGCGCAGGCAGGGCTCTGCGGTGTTCGGCATTCCCTGCAACAACGGCTCGCTTCTTGGCTCTGCATTGCATGTGACGCGTTCGGCGATGATTGTCTCCCGGTGACGCACGACTACTTTGCGGACGTGCTTGGACTGCGGCGCGCAAGCGTAACAGAGACACTCACCCGATTTGAACAGCACGGTCTGATAAAAAAGAGCAGAGGACTATTGCGTGTGAGGGATCGAAAGCGTCTCGAGCTGGAGGCGTGCAGTTGCTACGCACTGATCACCGACGCCTATACGGCGGCTGAAGCCCATGCGTCGCTCGAACAGCGCCCTTAAGGTGCTTCGGTGCATGTGAGGCGCACTTGCGTGTACTCGTGGACCGGCGCGAGGAGGCACCCAATTCGCAGGCTTCCACCGGGGACGACGTTACTCTTCGGTATGTCTCATCAAGATTATCAAAACTCACCATCGCGAGAACGGCCTGTTTGCCGCGAGAATATGACACAGGTGTTCCAGCAGGGCGGCCGCGCAGATCATTTGTCGCGTTAACTCGGACTCCGACAGGATGTCCGTGAGTCCGGGCCGCGCGGTGTTGGGCTGTTTTGCCTATTGAGACAGTGGCAAGTGGCTGCAATCTCAGCGCGGGTCTCGTGAAGCGCTTCAACAACGGGCAAGATGCAGCTCTGTCGCCTGGTGCTGCTGCGATGGGGACACCTGCCATCTAGTGCGAGGGCTTGATGCCCAAGGGTGCCCTGGTCCGGACGCGATGGCGGAGTTCGACGTGTCCGCATTCGCGGACGTCCGAGCAAGTGACAGCAGCAATCGGATGTTCAGGATTCGCCAATATCTCAGTTGTTTGCGAAATGTCGGCGAAGCGGAGCTATAAGGACTGCCGCCATCAATTGCGACACGTTGGTGCAAATCGTACCAACTTGATCAAGCGAAAGCACAGTCTGCGGGCGGCGCCGATCGCCGGTACGATACGTACCGTGTTTGCGCGCGCAACGCCGTCCGATTCTGCGAGAGTTTGCCGGCGAAGGGGACATTTCCACTTCGTCGCGTTTGAGTGGGGGGGAGCCAAACTGAAAAAGCGTCGCGTGGCTACCGATCGAGCGTGCAACGCAGGAGCGTGGTGGGGCAACCACGCAAGCAAACTGGAGATTTGAATGATTACCCTTAGGCAAGCAATTCTGGGCACAGTGGCGGGAATCGCCACTGTTGGCGGGGCCCAGGCGGCCGATCTTCCCGTAAAGGCCAAGGCGGTCGAGTACGTGAAGATCTGCTCTCTGTACGGTGCTGGTTTCTACTACATCCCGGGCACTGACACCTGCATCAAGCTTGGTGGTTACCTGCGCGCTGAAGTCGCGCTGGGCAGTAACTCGGACTTCCTTGGCGGCTTCAACGTTTCGAGCCAAGGCGCTAACGGTGCTCGGAACCGTCTGACAAACTATTACACCGTTCGGTCTCGTGAGGACCTCAACATCGACACCCGCACCGCGACCGAGTACGGCGTCGTCCGTACTTTCTTCGACGGGACTTTTTCGTGGACGACGGGCAACTACGTCGGCACCAACAGCGGCACCGGCACCACCGCCTATAGCGGCACGCTGGCTGCTGGTACCAACCCTCTGACCGGCGCTGCGACGCTCTATGGTGCGGGCGCCGGCTCGATCAATCCGACCGATGGCGGCGGCTCGGGCGGCTCGCTCGGCGTATACTATGCCTTCATTCAGTTCGCTGGCTTCACGATGGGTAAGGCCGTGTCGCAGTTCGACGCGCCCTGGACCAACTATCCCGGCAACAACTTCGACGGCCTCGTCGGCGGCAGCGGCACGGTCACTGGTGTCAACCAGTTTACCTACACTGCTGACTTCGGTCAGGGCGTGACGGCGGCGTTCTCAGCGGAAGACACCACCTCCTACTATCAGGCCGGCAACCTAAACATGACCGGCGCGTCAGCGTACGGCATGCTCCAGGGCGCCTATGGGACCAACGCCATCGGCGGCTCGCGTTCGCCGAACCTCGTCGGTATGGTCCGTGTCGACCAGGCTTGGGGTCTCTTCCAGGCGTCGGTGGCTGCGCATGACAACCACGTCGCCTACTACGGCGCGACCGAGCCGACTGGCCACCCCGACGACAAGTGGGGTTGGGCGGTTCAGCTCGCTCTATCGATCAAGAACATCCCGACGGGTGCGGGTGACACGATCAACATCCAGGGCGTCTATACCGACGGCGCGACGCGCTACAACTTCCAGAACCTGGCGGGCAGCACTTACTCGATGTTCGGCAGCTCGGGCATCGCCTACCAGAGCATTGGCTTCGCCACGGCTCCAGACACCGTATTCGTGACCGGCTCCTCGCAGGAGACAGTCAAGACCTGGGGCTTCCGTGGCGCTTACACGCACAACTGGGATCCCTACTGGAACAGCGCGATTTACGGTGCCTACGCTCAGGCCCAGTACGGCTCGCTGGCTAAGACCACCCTCTGCGGTCCGACCGGTGTTGGTGGCGTGTTCGGTGGTGTTGCTGGCGTGACTGGCTGTAACCCCGACTTCGCGATCGGCCAGGTGGGTATCGTCACCCGCTGGACCCCGGTCAAGAACCTGACGTTCTCAGCTGACCTCGCTTGGACGCACCTCGACCAGAAGTACTCCGGCACCGTGACCCCGGCCGCTCTGATCGCTGTCCCGGCGAAGCCGGCCGCGACCTACGAACTGAAGGATCAGGACTCGGTCGTTCTGCTCCTCCGCGCTCAGCGCAACTGGTAAGTCTCGTGAATCCACGACGAACCACAGCAGAAGGAGGACGATAGGCTCTTATAATAACTCAGAGTAAATCTCCAAGTAGGCCTCCGGCATGCCCGCCGGAGGCCTTTTGTTTTCTAACGGCATTTGAGCGGGGGATCTATTACACGAATGGTCCTCCGACCATTGTCCAGCGGCAACCCAGCGCGAGAACACACGAGGGAGTTTTTCGAGGTTGCTCACGGTCGAGAATTTAAGCTTTCGGCTTCGGACGCCGTGCTGGGTCAGGAATGAAGAGCGTTTGTGAACGACGCAAAAGAGTGAAAAGACGAAGGTGGTGACTGGCACGCTTTAGACGCGAGATCGGTGAAGGTGGGCCCTGAACTGCCAAGTCCGTGGATTGGGCCGCTCGCTTGCGCGGAAGGCGCTTGCTTGAATGACCGTAGATTCGGGTCAACGGAGTTCAGAACCGCGCCAGTTCGAAGGTGAGCCTGACGGAGGTTTTCTTCGATGCTGAAAGTGTACGGATTCCAGCCGGAATTGGGATACACCATGTTCTGGAAGTAGCTGTTACCGAATAGCCCCTGCAGACTCAGGGCGGGGCTACCTGGGCCGAGAATCCACAGCGGCCAATCGACGGTCACGTTCGCTTCACCACCCGGGCCGTAGCCCGGAAAGATCCTCGACGGTCCCGAAAAGATCTTCTGAATGGCTTCGATCTTGTCGGGCGCGAGGCAACTTGCTGAATTCGTGGCTCCGCACGCCAGCCTATCGAGCCTGAACCTACAGGCTGGCGGGTTGTTGAGAAACTTGTCCGTGCCCAAGCCGCCGTCGCGACCCGCACATTGCGCGAGCACCGCGCTGCTCACGAGATCGAGGTCGGCCTGGGACAGATCGCCGGCCTTGGTAGCGGACAGTGCTCGCTCGTTATACAAGAAGCCGGTGAATAGGTTCGTCCAGTTGTTGGCAGGCGAGCCCGCAATGATGCCGTCGAAGTCGCGGGGAAAGCGTTGTGCCTCCATCAGCGCTTCGCGGCCCCCGTCCGAGCAACCCATGAAATAGGATCGACGGGGACCGGCAGACTTAAAAGCAGCAATGACGGCCTTGGCGACCTCGGTCGTCTCTTTCAGAGAGCGATAACCGAAGTCGATGAGCTTTTCCGGATGCCCGGCCGCCCAGCTTGCGTCGACGACAGCCGCCTGATGGCCATCATCCGTCGCCGCGACAGCGTAACCTCGTTGGAGCGGGTCGGCCATCTGTTGGTACGAGATCGCACCACAGAAACCGCCGCAGCCGACTTGCAGATACTTTGAATTCCATCCCGATTCCGGGATCCACACTTCAAAGCCAATGTGCGAATCGCTAGTCGGCGTCGTAAAACCTGCCACCCGGCAGAAGCTCGGTAGACCAGTGATCGACTGAGGCGGAGTGGTCGGCGTGACGAACGTTCCGCCCGGTACGCTCTCGGCTGTCGTTATTGTCGTATTCGGCCGATGGAAGCTGCTCGCAAGTTGCGAGCAAGTTGTCGCCGAAGCCGGTGATGCCGCGAACCCGATCACGGCGGCTGCGGCGGCGGACTGCAAGTATCTAGAGGCTCCTCGCCATCGTCGTTCGCTCTTGATCATCTTACACCCTCCCTTGCTCCCGCCTGATTGCCTGAGCTGTCAATTTGGGTTCCGAGCAACGACGACCCGAAAATTGAGGAGAAGTGCCGCCAGCTCGCGCTGACGTGCATGCTTGACCTCCCTTCTCTCGCCTGCCGTCTGCGCAGACCGTCTTTGATTTCTTAGGTCCATATGGTGGACCTTGATTGTGTGTTGCTCAATGCTACGAACCGAAACAACGGCTATCAAGGCACTGTGCCTTGCGCGAAACGCTATTTCATCTTCGGCAGGTCCAATATATGGACCAGCAGGTCGCCAACCCGGAGGAGTGTTCATGCTAGATGCCGATGTCGCCGAAGGAGGGACGGGGACCCAGAGCCTCGAACGAGCTGTTACTCTGCTTCGAGAGGTGGCATCGCATGGCAATCGCGGCGCGCGACTGACTGATCTTGTCGTAGACTCCGGACTCAGCAAAGCGACGGTGCGCCGGCTGCTTGCGGCTTTGATTAGAGAAAGCCTCTTGGAGCAGGACGAAAGCACGCGCCGTTACTATCTCGGTGCCGACACCTTCGTCCTTGGCACCATCGCGGCGGTGCGCTTCGGCACGCATAACCTCAGCGCAAATGCGGTTGCCCGACTGTCGGCTCTGTCGCATGCGAAATACGTCGGAGATTCGATTCCGCTCGCAGCACTGCTGTGCGACCGGCACAAGACTTCGGAGCGGGGATCGGCGGTGGCCCTCGTGTACGAAAGCGCTGCCGGACACACCTCCCGTCTCACCTATGCGGAGTTGTCCGACCACTCGAGGCGTTTCGCAGCGGTTTTGCGCGGCCTCGGAGTAAGAAAGGGAGACGCCGTCGCAACTCTACTCCCGAAGGGGCCGGAGTTGCTGATAGCAATGCTCGCCACTTGGCGCCTCGGAGCGATCCACGTACCGCTCTTCACGGCTTTCGGAAGCCCCGCGATATCGTTTCGATTAACTCAGAGCGGAAGTAAAGTTCTGATCACTACCCGCTCCTTCCGAAGCAGCGCGTTGTCGGATGTTGCGAGTGGAATACGAGTCGTAGTTGTCGAGGGTTATGGAGCTCAGCCCGGACATACCAAGGATGTCTCGTTCTGGTCCAATCTCCACATGGCGACACCTCTGGACAGAGTCACCAACTTTCGCGGAGAGGACCCATTCATCCTTCTGTACACATTGAGCATCGGCGGAACGCCTAAGGGTATCCCTGTTCCGGTGAAGGCCTTGGCTGGAATCGAGGAACACATGCGACTTGGCCTCGACCTCCGGGATGACGATGTGTACTGGAATCTCGGCGACCCGGCCTGGGGCGGCGGGCTTTACTACGCGATCATAGGCCCGTTTCTGCTTGGGCGAGCCACCGTGCTTTGTGACGGCCCCTTTGATGCCGGTCAAATCTATCGCGTGCTGGTCAAGCACAAGGTCACTAATCTTGCGGCGTCCCCGTACTGGTATCACGCGATGCGAAGTTTCGAGAAAAATCAGCCTAACTCCGGCGAACTCCATCTTCGCGTCGCTTCAAGCGTCGGCGAGCTCCTGCCGGATGAACTAATCCAATGGGCTGGCGAGCGATTAGGAGTACGACTTCACGACCACTATGGGCAAGCTGAGACGGGCGTGTTCGTATCCAACCATCAGGCCGTGACGCTGCAATTCCGTCGGCCGCTAGGGTCTATCGGCCATCAAGTCCCGGGTTTCAAAGTGGTCATTTTGGATGCTGCCGGCCGTGAATGCCCGACGGGCGCAGAGGGCGAAATTGCAATTGATACGGAGAAGTCGCCGCTGTACTGGTTTGAGCGATACTACAACGAGACGGAAGGCACGACAGTTCGGTATCGGTTTGGCCGCCGCTACTACCTCACGGGCGATCTCGGCCGGATGGATGCGATGGGCAATGTCTACTTCCTTGGAACGAAAGAAGATGCGATCAGCAGCAGCGGCTATCTGGTCGTACCGAGCCAGCTTGAGGCGGCCTTGACTTCTCATCCCGCCGTGGCCGAGGCGGCCATCGTTGGAAAGCCCGACAGATTGCGAGGCGAAGTGGTCAAGGCGTTCGTCGTCTTGAAGTCGGGGTTGAGGCCGTCACCGGACGTTGCGGGAGGGATTGCTCAACACGTCAGAGGGCAGTTGCCACCTTATTCGCTGCCGCCTGAAATCGAGTTCGTCACTAAATTGCAGCGCGCGTTCGGAAGCAAACTTCGGCGCCAGGCGGGGCGGGCCGTCGCCGGACGCAAAAAGGGTACTTAGGCCGAAATTTCGAACCCCTGGAGGCCCGTGAAGTGCCGAGGAAACGGAGCTGAACTCTCGAGCGTTGCCGCTCACCGCTGAGCAGCGCAAGAGTGCTAAGCAGTAGCACCGCAAATACCATCGTCGTCGACGACTGCGATGTGATCAAACGGCGGCTGGGCAATCCGACGGTATCCTTCGAGATACTTGAGCGATCCAAGGTGCCTAATTGACGCTAGGTTTATTGTGGATACCTAGAGCGCTTCAAACCAATTGGAGCCTTCTCGATGTCTTCTTCCGACGCCAGCGCGCTGTTCCGCCCGTTCTCCCTCAAGACGCTTAAGCTGAAAAACCGGATCGTCATGGCCCCGATGACGCGAACTTCCGCTCCGAACGGTGTGCCGACCGAGGCCAATGCCGCCTACTATCGGCGTCGTGCGGAGGGGCAGGTGGGCCTGATCCTCTCCGAAGGAACAGTTATAGATCGCCCCTCGTCCCGCAACGATCCGAACATTCCCTACTTCCACGGTGAAGCGGCCCTAGCAGGGTGGAAGGGCGTCATCGATGCCGTTCATGATGCAGGCGGCCGAATGGGGCCGCAAATCTGGCACACCGGCGCGACCCGCTACTCGGCGTGGGAGCCCGAGGCGCCGGTGGAAAGCCCGTCCGGGCTGGATGCGCCGGGCGCGCCGCGGGGTGAGGCGATGAGCGAGGAAGCCATTGCCGATACGGTCGCAGCCTTCGCCAAGGCGGCCGCGGATGCCAAGCGGCTGGGTTTCGACACGGTAGAAATCCATGGCGCGCACGGCTACCTCATCGACCAGTTTTTTTGGTCGGGCACCAACAAGCGCAGCGATCGCTATGGCGGTGCGACGATCAAGGAGCGGTCACGGTTCGCGAGGGAGGTCGTGGCGGCAATTCGTAAAGCGGTCGGCCCTGATTTTCCAATCATCATGCGGGTAAGCCAGTGGAAGCAGCAGGATTTGACCGTGCGGCTGGCCGAAACGCCCGCGTTAATGTCGGATTGGCTGCTCCCGCTGGTGGAAGCCGGAGTCGACGTTCTGCATTGCTCGCAACGGCGTTTCTGGGAACCGGAATTCCCTGAGATCGACGGTGAAAACGGTCTCAACTGCGCCGGCTGGGCCAAGAAACTGACTGGTGCGGCGACGATCAGCGTCGGATCAGTCGGTCTTGATGGCGACGTCTTGAACGCTTTCGCCGGCAAGGGATCGGGGAAGATGGGGCTGGAGCGGCTTATCGAGCGGATGGAGCGGGAAGAATTTGATCTGATCGCAGTCGGCCGGGCTTTGATCACCGATCCCAATTGGGTCGCGAAGATTCAGGGGAGCGATCAGGCCGCCTTTAAAGGTTTTGATGCAGCGTCGCTGGCCGAACTTGTGTGACGGCAAGTTGCGTGAGCGGGAGCATGGTTGCTTCCGCTCACGGGCCGCCGCATTCCGCGTCCATGGAGCGCGCGATGGGCCGGTGCAGGTGATGGGGCAGAGCTATTTCGGCAATCGCGATCCGGAGGCCGCGGGGCCGCGGTACCCGTCATTGACGATCGGCTGAGAGGACTTCACTTAAGCGTTCAAGTCAGAAGCGCAGACGCTTGTAGGATCGCTGCCAGCAAGCAAGGCGTGATGGTGCTTCCTGGGATTGGGTACGCATCCGAGTTGCTTTAGCGAGGGGCATGCGCTTGGCGTCGACCTTTTTTGGGCCGATGAAGATGTGAGGGTTCTCTTATGAACGGTCTTCGTTGCTGCTGGCGCGCCTCGGCAGACTGACCTCGCCAGGCCTTGCGCGGGATGATCTCCGTTTGGCAGACCGTTGAGGCGCCACGGCGGCTGGTGCCGATGACCATGCCAGCATCGCAAGTTCGACAACGCGGCGAAGCTCTCCGGACGTGGCGCCGGCCTGCGGCAGGTTCATCGTGGCGTGCAATACACCGAGGAAGTGCCAGGACAGACCGTCGATGTCGGAAGTCGGTGCCAATTCTCCCCTGGCGATCGCCTCGCGCAAGATTCTGCTGAGGATGGCGCGCTGGCCCATGAGTCCCTCCCGCGCGACCGCCTGGCTCGTGGGTGGCAGATCAGCCATTTCCGCGCAGGATCGAGCGAGCATGCAGCCGGGGGGGCGCCCTGTCTTGTCCTCTCTGGGCAGGAATTCGTGAAAGAGAGCTTGGAGCTGCTGGCGCTTCGTACTGGCTTGAACCGCATTCATCCGCTTCAGGACCCGCTCCGCGTAAGTCGAAAGAACCTCCCGGAACAAACCGTCCTTGTCCCGAAACCGCTTGTACATGCTCGAGCGGGACAGACCCGTCGCCATCGTCAGCTCATCGATCGACGATGCTGCGTAGCCATGGCGCCAGAAGATATCCATCGCAGCGCTGATCACGGCACTGTCATCAAATTGGGGCTTTCCGCTCATCGGATTCTCGCTTGACATCTTGGAACGATCGTTCCAGATATGGTGGACTGATCGTTCCAAGATATACAAGGACCCTCGATGTGCAAGTCATCCCGGCCCAACGACAGCCGCCCCCGGATCGCCGTCGCCGGTGCCACAGGCCGCGTTGGATCAAGCCTGATCGCAAGCTTGGTATCCGAACCCCTTGACCTAATAGCGTTGAGTCGAAAGCCGGATGCCGAAAGCGTGCCGTCCGGTGTCGCTCTCGCGGCCGTAGACTTCGACGTGCCGTCTAGTCTCGATGACGCGCTGCGTGGCGTCGATCGGCTTTTTCTTGCCCACGGCACCTCGCCTCGGCAGGTCGCCAACGAGATCGCACTGATTGACGCAGCCGTCGCCGCCGGCGTCGGTCAAATCGTGAAATTGTCCGCGATGGGTCCGCCCTCACGGTTGCATCCTATGGACTGGCACATGCAAATCGAGGCGCATCTGGCGACCTTTGACATCGGCTACACGGTTTTGCGGCCATCAACCTTCGTCGACATCCTGGCACGTGCCGGTGGCCAAGTTGCCGATGATTCATGGGGCGGCGCGGCGGGGGAGGGACTGGTTAACCTGATCGACACGCGCGACGTTGCGGATGTCGCGCGCGCTGCTCTTCTGGACGACGCACACCCGACTGCTCAGCGCGCCTATCACTTGACCGGGCCACGGGCGGTGAGCATGCCAGAGATCGCCGAAGAAATATCGAAACTGCTTGGGCGGACCATCACCTATCAGCAGCGAAGCGCCGCGGAGCAACGGGAAAAACTGCTTGCTGGGGGATTGAATGAATTTGTGGCCGACTTGCTGGTCGGACTGGATCGCCTTTTCCACGATTCCGCGTTCGGTGAAACGACGTCGACGGTCGAAAATTTGACGGGCAACGCACCGCGGTCTGTTGCGGGTTGGCTGAGCGAAAACATCTCGAAGTTCCGGAAGTAGATCAAAGACGCGGTGCAAGTTTGGGGGAGGCGCCAAACGATGCTACAAGTTCTATGACATGAGTAGTGCTCATGACTGGCAAGCTCGATATTTTCGGTGCAGGGCGGCATTTGCCTCCACGGTTGGCTGTTGATGCCCGAGGGAGGGGCCTTCTCCGGCGGTAGCGATGGCCCAGGGCATCGGCGGCTCTATCGATACTCACGAGATGTCGTAAGGTAGAATGTCCCGTCGATCGGGATGGACCGTCAAATTGCTTTTCAATGGAGGAACGGCGCGCTGCGGGCAGCTCCCTCGCTCGCAGATGCGGCACGAGATGCCGATTGGATCGTAGGCCGTCTTGCTCATCAGATCGAGACCGTCAGCGTATACGAAGTCTCGAGCGTAGGAAATTTCGCAACCAAGCGCGATCGCGTAGCGCGGTCGGGGTGTGCCGTACCCACCGTGGCCTTTAGCAAGCTCAGTCGCAATGCAGAGAAAACGCACTCCGTCAGGTGTCTCGGCGAGTTGACGGATGATACGACTTGGCGACTCGAACGCCTGATGCACATTCCACAACGGACACGCGGCCCCATAGCGCGCGAACTGCAGCTTTGCGGCGCTATGACGTTTGGTGATGTTTCCGGCGCGGTCGACGCGTGCAAAGAAAACTGGCACGCCCTTTTGACTTGGGCGTTGCAAGGTAGACAGACGGTGCGCGACCTGCTCAAGGCTCGCGCCGAAACGAGCCGCTATCAGCTCAAGATCGTGACGCAAGTCCTTCGCGGTCGCGAGAAATGGCTGATACGGCAGTATCGTTGCGCCTGCGAAGTAGTTTCGTAGCCCCGCTTTGCAAACCTCACGCGCGCCCGCCGTGCGGAATTGGGCACGCTCCGCAATCTTTTCAACTTGCTCTTCGTGCTCTAGCGCGGCGATCTGAAACGCCATCTGAAAGCTGCGGGTCGCGGCCGGCAGATATGGATTGAGAAAAAGAGTCTTGGACGATCGGTCGAAGCGTCTCAAAGCGCTATCGCCAGGGCTCGTTCTGCCAATTTTCAGGTCATGCCGAGCCTCCAGGTATTTGGCGAGCGCTAGGCTCGTATCGCTGCTGGGTATGTCGAGATCTTGCGTGAGCTTCTCGGCGGAGACATCGAGATCGTGAATGTAATTATCGACGAAATGAAAGAAGTCGCGGACCTCCTCATATGGAGTCGGTTCGGCGGTCCAGCTACCGAGGTGACCGTCCAGGCTTGCAAGTTGTTCGCTGTTGCGCCGATAGGCCTGGTGGCAGTTGAGGAGTGCTTGAGCGAAGCTCGGAGCGTTCTGAGCGATGAGCTTTAGCTCCTGAAAGCTGGGCGTATAGGCTGCAAACACGGGATCTGCCAGCGCTTCCGTTAGCATCGAGATCATGCGGTCGCTATCGTTCGCCGATATCGAGCTGAAATCAATTCCGAACCGCTCCGCGAGCAATACGAGCACAGCGGCCGAGACCGGACGCTGGTTGTTTTCGATCTGGTTAAGATAGGTGGTTGAGATGCCTAGCCGGTCCGCAAAGGCGGTTTGGGTCAGCTTCGCCGTTCCGCGGATCTCGCGGATTTTTCGTCCGATATAAAGCTTGCCAGACCGCATTTTGCAATTTCGCACTTTGCAATTCGCAAGTTTATACCATGCGCGTTTATACCTTTTCAACCCTTCCCAGCCTGGGGCTTCGCACGTATCAGCCCGCTCCGCCGAATTGATTGCGCCTAGGCCTCAAGATTCACCTTGCCTCCTGCCGAAGCTTTCGGGCTGGCCAAGAGGTCAGAAAATTCGGCCCTCGCAAAGTAGCCCAAAACGGAGGCACAACTGATGCTTGCTGTACTCGAAAGCCTCGACGCGCGTCGTGCCGGCGCAAAGCTCGGCGGCGGGGAGAAGCGCATCGAGGCGCAGCACGCCCGCGGCAAGCTGACCGCGCGCGAGCGTATCGAGCTCTTGCTCGACAAGGGGTCGTTCGAGGAGTTCGACATGTTCGTCGAGCACCGCTCCACCGAGTTCGGCATGGAGAAGAACAAGGTGCCGGGCGACGGCGTCGTCACGGGCTGGGGCACCGTCAACGGCCGCAAGACGTTCGTGTTCGCGAAGGACTTCACGGTGTTCGGCGGCTCGCTGTCGGAAACGCACGCGCTCAAGATCACAAAGCTCCAGGACATGGCGATGAAGGCGCGGGCGCCCATCATCGGCCTCTATGACGCGGGCGGCGCCCGCATCCAGGAAGGCGTCGCTGCGCTCGCCGGCTATTCCTACGTGTTCCGCCGCAACGTGCTCGCCTCCGGCGTGATCCCGCAGATCTCCGTCATCATGGGCCCCTGCGCCGGCGGCGACGTCTATTCGCCTGCGATGACCGACTTCATCTTCATGGTGAAGAACACCAGCTACATGTTCGTCACCGGCCCGGACGTCGTGAAGACCGTGACCAACGAGGTCGTCACCGCCGAAGAGCTCGGCGGTGCCTCGGTGCACGCCACGCGCTCCTCGATCGCCGACGGCGCTTTCGAGAACGACGTCGAGACGCTGCTGCAGATGCGTCGCCTGATCGACTTCCTGCCATCCAACAACACCGACGGCGTGCCGGAATGGCCGAGCTTCGACGACATCGGCCGGGTCGACATGTCGCTGGACACGCTGGTCCCCGACAATCCGAACAAGCCCTACGACATGAAGGAGCTGATCCTGAAGGTCGTGGACGAGGGCGACTTCTTCGAGATCGCGGATGCCTTTGCGAAGAACATCGTCACCGGCTTCGGCCGCATCGCCGGCCGCACCGTCGGCTTCGTCGCCAACCAGCCGATGGTGCTGGCCGGCGTGCTCGACAGCGATGCGTCACGGAAGGCGGCGCGGTTCGTTCGTTTTTGTGATGCCTTCAACATCCCGATCGTCACCTTCGTCGACGTCCCCGGCTTCCTGCCGGGCACCGCGCAGGAATATGGCGGCCTGATCAAGCACGGCGCCAAGCTGCTGTTCGCCTATTCGCAGTGCACCGTGCCGCTGGTCACCATCATCACCCGCAAGGCCTATGGCGGCGCCTTCGACGTCATGGCCTCCAAGGAGATTGGCGCCGACATGAACTACGCCTGGCCGACCGCCCAGATCGCGGTGATGGGCGCCAAGGGCGCGGTCGAGATCATCTTCCGCAGTGACATCGGCGACCCCGACAAGATCGCCGCGCGCACCAAGGAATACGAAGACCGCTTCCTGTCGCCCTTCATCGCCGCCGAGCGCGGCTACATCGACGATGTCATCATGCCCCACTCGACGCGAAAGCGGATCGCCCGCGCGCTGGCGATGCTGAAGGACAAGCAGACGGAAATGCCAACGAAAAAGCACGACAACTTACCTCTGTGATCATGTTCAAAAAAATCCTGATCGCCAATCGCGGCGAAATCGCCTGCCGGGTCATCAAGACCGCGCGCCGCATGGGAATTGAGACGGTTGCGGTCTATTCCGAAGCCGACCGCGACGCCCTCCATGTCGAGATGGCCGACGAGGCCGTGCTGATCGGCCCGCCGGCCGCCGCCGAGAGCTATCTGCTGATCGAGAAGATCGTGGAGGCCTGCCGCAAGACCGGCGCTGAGGCGGTGCATCCCGGCTACGGCTTCCTGTCCGAGCGCGAGGCGTTTCCGCGCGCGCTGGAGGCCGCAGGCATCGTCTTCATCGGCCCCAACCCGGGCGCGATCGCGGCCATGGGCGACAAGATCGAGTCGAAGAAGGCGGCGGCCAAGGCCAAGGTCTCGACCGTCCCCGGCTATCTCGGCGTCATCGAGGACGGCAAGCACGCGGTCAAGATTGCCGACGAGATCGGCTATCCCGTGATGATCAAGGCGTCCGCCGGCGGCGGCGGCAAGGGCATGCGTATCGCGCATTCGACGGCCGAGGTCGCCGAAGGTTTCAACCTCGCCAAGGCCGAGGCCAAGGCCTCGTTCGGCGACGACCGCGTCTTCGTCGAGAAGTTCATCGTCGATCCTCGCCACATCGAGATCCAGGTGCTGGGCGACAAGCACGGCAACGTCATCTATCTCGGCGAGCGCGAGTGCTCGATCCAGCGCCGCAACCAGAAGGTCATCGAGGAGGCGCCGTCGCCGCTGCTCGACGAGGCCACGCGCCGCAAGATGGGCGAGCAGGCCGTCGCGCTGGCGAAAGCGGTGAACTACGATTCCGCCGGCACCGTCGAGTTCGTCGCGGGGCAGGACAAGAGCTTCTACTTCCTCGAGATGAACACGCGCCTCCAGGTCGAGCATCCCGTCACCGAGCTCGTCACCGGCATCGACCTCGTCGAGCAGATGATCCGCGTTGCCGCCGGCGAGAAGCTCGGCATCGCGCAGAAGGACGTCACGCTGACGGGCTGGGCGGTGGAATCGCGCCTCTATGCCGAGGACCCGTTCCGCAACTTCCTGCCCTCGATCGGGCGGCTCGTGAAGTATCGGCCGCCCGCGGAAGCCAGCAAGGACGGCATCACCATCCGCAACGACGCCGGTGTCCAGGAGGGCGGCGAGATCTCGATCCATTACGATCCGATGATCGCCAAGCTCGTCACCCACGCGCCGTCGCGCGCGGCCGCGATCGAGGCGCAGGCGACCGCGCTGGATTCGTTCTATGTCGACGGCATCAGGCACAACATCCCGTTCCTGTCGGCGCTGATGCATCATCCGCGCTGGCGCGAGGGCCGGCTGTCGACCGGCTTCATCGCCGAGGAATTCCCCAAGGGCTTTGCGGTGCGCGTGCCCGAAGGTGAGGTCGCCCGGCGGATCGCCGCGGTCGGCGCCGCCATCGATCACGTGCTCGGCGAGCGCAAGCGCCAGATCTCGGGGCAAATGGGCGGCCGCGTCGTGCAGCGCGAGCGCCGCCGCGCGGTCTGGCTGGACCGCCAGGAGATATTGCTGGAGGTCGCTCGCGAGGGCGAGGCGATCGCGATCCGTTTCGTCGATGCCGAAGGCAAGACTGGCAACGCACATCTGCTGGCCTCGCCGTGGAAGCCGGGCGATCCGGTCTGGCAAGGCAGCATCGACGGCCACTTCGTCGCGGTGCAGGCGCGGCCGATTCCCAACGGCATTCGTCTCGCGCACCAGGGCGTCGAGGTCCCGGTCTATGTCTGGACCGAAGCGGAAGCGACTTCGGCCCGGCTGATGCCGGTGACGACGGCCTCCGACACCGGCAAGAAGCTGCTGTGCCCGATGCCCGGCCTCGTGGTCTCGATCGCGGTGACCGAGGGGCAGGAGGTCAAGGCCGGCGAGACGCTCGCGGTGGTCGAAGCCATGAAGATGCAGAATGTGCTGCGCGCCGAGCAGGACGGCACCGTGAAGAAGGTTCACGCCAGCGCCGGTGCGACGCTGGCGGTGGACGCGCTGATTCTCGATTTCGCATGAATCGCGGCTAGTAAAGAACCTGTATCGCCAGTGCGTCGATCTACGACTGGACCTAAAGAGGCCGCGAGATAAGGAGGTCAATCGTGTTCCCCGACGAGTGGAAGAACATTGCCGAGAAGGAGTTAAAGGGCGACCCCGCCAGGCTCGTGCGAAGAACGCCGGAGAATATTGTAATTAAGCCCGTGTATACGGCGGCGGACCTGAACGGTATCGGGCACATGGACTCCTTGCCTGGCATGTGGCCGTTTGTTCGTGGTCCGCGGGCGACGATGTATGCCGGCCGGCCCTGGACAATTCGACAATATGCGGGATTCTCGACGGCAGAGGCATCAAATACCTTCTATCGCGCCGCACTGGCATCTGGACAAAAAGGCCTGTCCGTCGCGTTCGATCTGGCGACACACCGCGGCTATGACTCGGACCACCCCCGCCGTGGGGGACGTCGGCAAAGCCGGCGTTGCCATCGATTCAGTCGAAGATATGAAAATCCTCTTCGATGGTATTCCTCTTGGGGAAACGTCCGTTTCGATGACCATGAACGGTGCGGTGATTCCTATCCTGGCAGCCTTCATCGTCGCTGGCGAAGAGCAGGGCGTTCCGCGGGAGGCCCTGTCCGGAACGATCCAGAACGACATTCTCAAGGAGTTCATGGTTCGAAATACATACATTTATCCCCCACAGCCGTCGATGCGCATCATTGCAGATATTATTGCGTACACGGCGCAGCACATGCCCCGGTTCAATTCGATATCGATCTCCGGCTATCACATGCAGGAAGCTGGAGCGACGCTCGTCCAGGAGCTTGCATTTACGTTGGCTGACGGACGTGAATACGTCCGATCGGCGCTTGAAAAGGGCCTCAATGTCGACGACTTCGCCGGGCGGCTTTCGTTCTTCTTCGCGATCGGAATGAACTTCTTCATGGAAGCGGCAAAGCTGCGTGCTGCTCGCCTTATTTGGTCGCGTGTCATGGCGGAGTTTCAGCCCAAAAAGCAATCGTCCCTGATGCTTCGCACTCACTGTCAGACATCTGGAGTCTCTCTTCAGGAGCAGGACCCCTATAACAACATCGTGCGGACCGCCTACGAGGCGTTGGCTGCAGTGTTAGGGGGAACGCAATCGCTACATACAAACTCTTTCGATGAAGCAATTGCGCTGCCAACCGAATTCTCGGCGCGGATCGCCCGCAATACCCAATTGATCCTTCAGCATGAGACAGGCGTCACCGACGTCGTCGATCCTCTTGCGGGATCCTACTACATTGAGCGTCTGACGGACAATTTAGCCCGCGAGGCTTGGCAGCTCATGGAAGAAATCGAAAAAATGGGAGGAATGGCGCGCGCGATCGCGACCGGCTGGCCAAAACGGCTGATCGAAGAATCTGCGACACGGAAACAGGCTGCGGTTGACCGCGGAGATCAGGTGATCGTCGGGGTTAATCGCTATCGGCTCGAACAAGAGGAGCCCCTCGATATCCTGGAGATCGACAATTCCAGCGTACGAGCGTCGCAGATCAGGCGTCTCGCGGAACTGAAGAGAGCGCGAGATCCAAAACAGGTCGAAGTGGCGTTGGCCGCGCTAACTCGCGTGGCCCGAACGGGGAACGGCAACCTGCTGGAAGCGGCGACGGACGCCGCCAGATCTCGTGCCACGGTCGGCGAGATGTCTGATGCAATGCGAGAGGCCTTCGGTGATCACGAGGCTATCCCGGACGTTGTTTCGAGCGTGTATGGCGCTGCCTATGGGGACGATCCCGAGTTCACGAATCTAGTATCTCGGGTCGGCGAAGTCTCGCGGGCGATCGGCGTGCCACCAAGGATCATGGTAGCAAAGCTTGGGCAGGATGGCCATGATCGAGGTGCTAAGGTTATTGCGTCCGCATTCGGAGATATCGGTTTCGATGTGATTGCCGGTCCGTTGTTTCAGACGCCAGCAGAGGCGGCGACGATGGCAGTTCGCGCTAACGTACATGTGGTTGGTGTCTCATCACTTGCGGCTGGTCACAAGACGCTTGTCCCACAGATAGTTGACGAGCTGAAAGCAGCTGGTGGAAAGAACATCATCGTCGTTTGCGGTGGAGTGGTGCCCCGACAGGACTATGATGAGCTATTCCGCGCCGGAGTGGCCGCCATATTCGGGCCAGGTACGAATGTGCTCGAGGCTGCCCGAGCGATTCTTGATCTTGTCGAGGGTAGGCGAAGGAACCGCCTAGATTGAAGCTTGGCGGAGCGACCTCTGCGGAGCGCGCCTCATAATCAGGCACTGACGAAGGGCCGACTTCGAATGAGAATTGGAAGTATCCCTCAATGATCGCGCGACCATTAGAGGATTCGATGCGGCCGTCCCCTGTTTTGGAGATGCGTCTTTCTTTTTTTCGCCTGACCGTTGACCGTTCTTCGTTGCCGCCCTTAGGAAATCGATGGCTCGGTAGACGCCCGCAAATTTCAACGGATTGTTCAGATGAGAAAAGTGCTGGCAGCAAAACTTCATGGCATTCACGTTACGGAGGCCAACCTTCACTATCATGGCTCGATCACGCTCGATCCGGATCAGTGCCATGAGGCGGGAATTCTGCCGATGGAATTCGTGGAGATCTGGAACAAGAACTCCGGGGCGCGAATTTCGACCTATGTAATATTTGGCGAAGCCGGTTCGCGTTGTTGTGTTCTCAACGGCGCTGCCGCGCGTACTTGCCAGGTCGGCGACCAGATCATCGTCTGCAGTTCGACGTACGTGAATGATGCCAAAATCGCTGGGCTAAGACCAAAAATTCTCGCCTTCGATCGCAACAACCACATTGTTGATCGCCTGACATATTCAGTTACTCGGGATGATGCGGAGCGCTATCGCTTCGAAATCTTAGGTGAGGCAGGCGACGTGAAACCCATGCCACTTCGAACGGCGGAATCGAACTAAGGCCGGCTGACGACATAAGGACGGAAAATGAGCCACACCTCGGAAGCCACAGTCGAGCGGGTCTCGATGCCAAGGCTGCAACGGTGGAAGGAGGAGGGGCGGCGCCTCGTGATGACGACTGCCTACGATTCGGTCACCGCACGCATTGCGGATCCGATCGTTGATATGATTCTGGTCGGAGACAGTGTCGGAAACGTCTGCCTCGGATTTGACAATACGCTGCCGGTCAGCATCGCGATGATGAATCACCATCTCGAGGCCGTTGCGCGTGCGAAACCTCGATCCTTGCTCGTGGCCGATATGCCATTTCTGAGCTTTCACCTCAGCCGAGAGGAGACCGTCCGTAACGCCGGAGGTTTCTTGCAACGGGGCGCCGACGCCGTAAAGCTGGAGGGCGGAGCCAAGCGCGTCGAAATGATACGTGCCTTGGTCGACAGCGAGATTCCCGTGATGGGGCATCTCGGCCTGACCCCGCAGAGCGTCAACGCAATGGGTGGATTCAAGGTGCAGGGCCGCAAGGCTGACGACGCTTTGCGCCTGCTCGACGACGCCCATCGGCTACAGGAGGCCGGCTGCTTCGCTCTGGTCCTGGAAGGAATTCCGGCCGAGCTCGCCGCGCGAGCGACAGAAACGCTGACGATACCTACCATCGGAATTGGCGCAGGTCCTAGGTGTTCGGGGCAGGTTTTGGTGTTTCACGACGTGCTTGGCTTAATTGAAGGCCACGTCCCAAAATTCGTCCGTGCCTACGCCGACGGATTTCGGGTGCTGCAGGATGCGCTGTCGCGTTGGGTTACCGATGTCCGCAATGGTGCATTTCCGACGCCGCAAGAGTCCTATCGGCTTCCCGAAGGCATCGGTGAGACGATCGCAAACTGGACGCCTTCAAACCGGACCCGATGTGAACAATGAAGACAATCACGACAGTCGCCGAGCTTCGTCGCGCTCTCGCAGAGGTTCGAAAAGCCGACAAACGTGTCGGATTTGTACCGACAATGGGCTATCTGCACGACGCCCACTTGGCGCTGATCGAGGCAGCCGGGCGCAATGCGACGTCACCGTGGTTAGCGTCTTCGTCAATCCCACTCAGTTCGGGCCAAACGAGGATCTCAGCACGTATCCACGTGACTTCCAGCGCGATGAAGAACTGTGCCGCGATGCCGGTGTTGCGATCGTCTTCGCGCCCATCGCGAAGGAAGTCTATCCGGCTCAATTCGAGACCTTTGTCGAGCCGGGCGAGCTTGCGAAACCACTCTGCGGCGCTTTCAGGCCGGGACATTTTCGTGGGGTCACGACGGTCGTAAGCAAGCTGTTCAACATGGTACAGCCGGACGTCGCCTTCTTCGGGCAAAAGGATTTTCAGCAGTGTGCGGTCGAACGTCGCATGGCCATCGATCTCAATCTGCCGGTCGAGATTGTTACCGTGCCGACCGTTCGGGAGGCGGATCATCTCGCCATGAGCAGCCGCAACCGGTATCTCAGCGAGGAAGACCGAAGGCGGGCGCTCGCCATCAGTCGTGGGCTATTCGCCGCGGCTGAGGAGTTCCGCTTGGGAGAGCGGAACGTGAACGAGCTAATTGCAATTGCCAAGAGGCATTTGGAAACGTTCGACCGGCTGCAGTACCTTGAGCTCGTCGACGGTGACACGCTCAAGCCCGCCGTAAGTCCGCTGCACCGCCCTGCGGCGCTATGCGTGGCGGCCTATGTCGGCTCGACGAGGCTTATCGACAACGTGATACTTCAGCCGACCCCATAGCGCGACTGAGGCGAAAGAATCGTCTCGATTGATGCTGTCCGACGCGAAGCGCCTCCCGCGGGCCGTCCTCACCTTCGACCCGCTCGACCACCCTTAGCTCGTTCCTGTGCTTTTGCATGAACCGGCGAAGATGGCCGGGCACCGGGTCCAGGATGCACGTGCACAGCCTTGGCTGCCAGCGGTTCACCGCATTCCGAGCAGACCATGACGGGGTCGAACAGCTTTTGGCAGTTTTTGTGTTCGTGCAGCCTCGGCCGACCACGGGAATCGACCATATGCACGTTGCCCCAGTGCACGATCGACATAATGATCGGGTACAGATCCAAGCCCTTCTGGGTTAGGATATGTTCGTAACGCTTTGGTGCTTCCTGATAGGGAATTTTCCGCAGCACGCCGAAGCGCACCAGCTTCTTCAGCCTGTCGGCGAGCAGATGGTGGGTAATCCCTAGCGACGCCAGGAAGTCGTCAAATCGGCGGGTGCGCAGAAAGCACTCGCGAAGTACGAGCAGACTCCAGCGATCGCCAATCACCGCGACGGTGCGGGCGAGTGAGCACCGGCTCCTCAAGAAATCAATCCGACCGGCTTACTGACTTAACTATGGAAAAAACTGGTTGATCAAGTAGGGAATACATGTAATCTAATAGGAAGTAGGATGGACCGCGATCGCAGGCCTAGCTCTGACCCGCGGCATCACCATGGAAAATATGAAGCGGCCTGCATTGCTCGGGCGCTGCGCATTCGGGGAGGAAGCTGGAATGATGTCTGTGAGCGAAGCCGTGCGGGCGAGGCGATCGACGAGGGCGTTCATTGATAAGCCCGTTAGCGCCAATCTCTTGCGAAGCATATTGGAAACTGCGGCTAGGTCACCGTCAGGGGGCAATCTGCAGCCATGGAACGTTTACGTGATGGTCGGTGACGACCTGGCTGAACTGAAGAAGAAAACTCTCGATAACCTCAAAGGGGCAAGAGAGGGTGGGGAATTCAAGGTCTATCCGGACCAACTGCCGGACACGTTCAACGCTCGGCGCAAGAAAAACGGAGAAGATCTTTATGCGTCGATAAAAGTGCCGCGCGAAGACAAGACAGGACGTCTGCAGCAGTTCGCCCGGAATTACGAGTTTTTTGGCGCGCCCGTGGGCCTGATCTTTGCGATCGATCGTTGTTTTGACAAGCCGCAGTGGGTGCACCTCGGTATGTTTATTCAGACCGTGATGCTGCTGGCGGAAGAGGCCGGCCTCGGTACGTGCGCGCAGGAAGCGTGGTCCGCTTGGCCGAAAACCGTATCAGCGCATTTGGGCTTGCCACCAAACCTCGTCGTCTATTGCGGGATGTCCCTGGGCTATGCCGATCTGGCTCACCCTATCAACAACTTCACGACCGATCGCGTGCCGGTGGAAGAATTCACGACCTTTCGCGGATTTTGATCAGCCAGGGGTTTCGATGGGCAACGGTTCATGCGAATTGAATGAACGGGTTAGGGGAACTGCGCGCTGGATGTCGGTGCCGACTGCGCTAATTCGGCGGTCTCCCAGCTCAACCACGAGCTGCCCCGCTGAGTAGGTGGCCCGACTGCGCATAAAAATACTGTCGACTATCCAATGAGGTCAGCACATTGCGCGCATCCGCAGCCGTGAATATCCTGCTCGCGGTTCGCGACGTCAGCGTCGTGTTCGGCGGCATTGTCGCGCTCAACGGTGTGTCCTTTGACATGCACAAGGGCCAGATCCTCGGCTTGATCGGGCCCAACGGCGCCGGCAAGACCACGCTGTTCAACTGTCTGTCCCGGCTCTATCAGCCCTCGTCCGGCGACATCCTGATGGAAGGCGCAAGCATCCTGACGCGGCCGCCGCACCGGATCGCCGAGATCGGCATTGGCCGCACATTCCAGAACGTGGCGCTGTTTCCGAACCTCTCGGTGATGGACAATGTCCGCGTCGGCACGCACGCCCGGACGTCCAGCGACATCATCAGCGACTCGCTGCGCCTGGCCTGGGTTCGCCGCAGCGAAACCAGCGTCAACAAGAAGGTGCACGAGATCCTTGCCTATCTCGACCTCGAGGACGTCGCCCACACCGTGGTCTCCGGCCTGCCCTTCGGCACGCAGAAGCGCGTCGAGCTGGCGCGCGCACTGGCTGCCGATCCCAAAATCCTGCTGCTCGACGAGCCCGCCGGTGGCCTCAACCACGAAGAGGTCTACGTGCTCGGCGACCTCATTCGCCGCATTCGCGACGACCGGCACATGACCGTGCTGCTGGTCGAACATCACATGGGCCTGGTGATGTCGATCGCCGACCATGTCGTTGCGCTGAATTTCGGCAAGAAGCTCGCGGAAGGCACGCCGGCCCAGGTGCAGGCGGACCCCGACGTCATCAAGGCCTATCTCGGGAGCAAGGACCAATGACGACATTGCTCAACGTCAAGGACCTGCGCGCCTATTACGGCCAGGTCCAGGCGCTCCATGGCCTGTCCTTCTCGCTCAACGAGGGCTCGCTGGTGACGCTGCTCGGGGCCAACGGCGCCGGCAAGACCACCACGCTGCGCGCGATCTGCAACATGGTGCGCTCCACCGGCGGTATCGAGTTCGACGGCAAGCCGCTGAACAACCGCTCCACCGAGAGCATCGTGCGGTTCGGCATCGCCCACGTGCCGCAAGGCCGCGGCACCTTCACCACCATGACGGTGGAGGAGAATCTCCAGCTCGGCGCCATCACCCGCAAGGACAGCGCCGGCATCGTCTCCGACATCGAGCGCATGTATGCGCATTTCCCGGTGCTGAAGCAGCGGCACACCCAGCAGGCCGGCACGCTCTCCGGCGGCGAGCAGCAGATGCTCGCGGTCGCCCGCGCCCTGATGCTGCGGCCGCGGCTGATGCTGCTGGACGAGCCCTCCTTCGGCCTCGCGCCGCTGGTGGTGCGCGACCTGTTCGGCATCCTTGGCAAGATCAACCGCGAGGACAAGGTGTCGATCCTGGTGGTCGAGCAGAACGCCCAGCTCGCGCTGGAACTCGCCGACCAGGCCTATGTGATCGAGACCGGCCGCATCGTGATGTCTGGCAACGCCAAGGACATCGCGAACAACGAAGAAATCCGCAAATCCTATCTGGGTTACTGAGGGAGCCGGGACAATGGAGCTGTTCACCAACCAGGTCCTGGCCGGCATTGCCACGGGCGCGATCTATGCCTGCATGGCGCTCGCCGTCGTCATGATCTACCAGGCCATCGACCATCTCAACTTCGCCCAAGGCGAGATGGCGATGTTCTCGACCTTCATATCCTGGCAGCTGATGCAATGGGGCGTGTCTTACTGGGCCGCCTTCGTGATCACGCTGGCATTCTCCTTCGTCGCCGGCATCGCGATCGAGCGCATCCTGTTCAAGCCGCTTGCGAAAGCGCCGGTGCTGACCAACGTCGCCGGCTTCATCGCGCTGTTCGCGATCATCAACTCCTCGGCCGGCCTGATCTGGGACTTCACCATCAAGCAGTATCCGACCCCGTTCGGCTCCTCGCCGTTCCTGGGCAGCCAGCTGATCTCGACCCACCAGGCCGGCATGATCGGCGTCACCGTGCTGCTGCTGCTCGGGCTCTATTTCTTCTTCCAGTACACGCGGATCGGTCTTGCCATGCGCGCGGCCGCCTCCGTGCCTGAATCGGCCCGCCTCGTCGGCATCAACACCTCCTGGATGGTCGCGCTCGGCTGGGGCATGGCGACCGCGATCGGCTCGATCGCCGGCATGCTGGTCGCACCGGTCGTCTTCCTCGAGCCCAACATGATGGGCGGCGTGCTGATCTACGGCTTCGCCGCCGCGGTGCTCGGCGGCCTGAGCTCGCCGCTCGGCGCCGTCACCGGTGGCTTTCTGGTCGGCATCTTCGAGAACCTGGTCGGAACCTACATCCCCGGCGTCGGCAATGAGCTGAAGCTTCCAATCGCGCTCGCACTGATCATCTCCGTCCTGGTCGTGAAACCGGCGGGCTTGTTCGGCCGGCCTATCGTCAAGCGAGTGTGATCATGAGCGCAGCAGAAGACGTCGTCACGGAAGGTCAAGCCGTAGAGGCTGTTCCGAAGCGAGTCATGACGTTGGGTACCGGCACCTCGCTGGTGGTTCTCGCGGCACTAGTCATCCTACCGGTCTTCGTCAAAAACTTCATCATCTTCCAGATGACGATGCTTCTGGTCTACGGGCTCGCGGTGTTGGCGTTGAACATCCTGACAGGTGGCTCGGGCCAGTTCTCGCTGGGCCAGAGCGCGTTCTACGCCATCGGCGCCTATACGACCGCCGTGCTGATGGAGCAATTCAACATCAACTACGCGCTGACGCTGCCGATTGCCAGCGTGGTCTGCTTCGGCTTCGGTTACCTGTTCGGGCAGCCTGCGCTGCGGCTTTCCGGGGTCTATCTCGCGCTCGCGACGTTCGCGCTCGCCACGGCCTTGCCGCAACTGCTGAAGCTCGGTTATTTCGAGTACTGGACCGGCGGCGTGCAGGGCCTCGTCGTCACCAAGCCGGACGCGCCGTTCGGCCTGCCGATGTCGCAGGACATGTGGCTGTATTACTTCACGCTCGTCGTGACGATCGCGATCTACATCTTCGCGGTGAACCTGCTGCGCTCCCGTTCGGGCCGTGCCTTCATGGCGATCCGCGACAACGAGATCGCGGCCTCCGCAATGGGCGTTGACGTCGCGCTGTACAAGACCCTGGCCTTCGGCGTCTCCGCGGCCATCACCGGCGTCGCCGGCGGCCTTGGCGCCATCGCGGTGCAGTTCGTGGCGCCCGACGGCTACACCATCACGCTGGCGATCTCGCTGTTCCTCGGCATGGTCGTCGGCGGCGTTGGCTGGCTGCCCGGCTCGTTCGTCGGCGCGGCCTTCATCATCTTCGTGCCGAATATCGCGGAGGGCATCTCCAAGGGCCTCTCCGGCGCGGTGTTCGGTGTGCTGCTGTTCCTCGTCATCTACCTCGTGCCGCATGGGGCTAGGGATATTCTAAGACTCGTGGAGCGGAGGAGAACCTGAAGGCATATCTGGCGCGGCTATTTCTCTAAGGCCATCAGTCCTACTTTTGAGTCAATGATCCAGTCCGTCGCGCTCGATCGTTTCGGACGTACATGAGTTCGTCGCGAAGGTGCGCGTTCGAGAGCATCAGTATGCGTAAGGCGGACCGGCTGCTGTTTCTCCCGCCCATTTGGGTACCTTTACGCCACGTGGAACGACAAGCTCGGATTTGCCCCTAGAGAACAGTATCGCGCTCGCGAGAGTGACCAGAGGGTCGAGCCGATTGCTATCCGGGCGCATCTCCCGGGCGTTCGGCCCAATCGGGGTAGCGCGCCGAGACACTCGATTGAGATGGAGTATCAAAAACTGGTTGTTTAAGTAGGAAAAATATGCGAACAAGTAGGAAAAGATCGCGGTGAGCGGCACGTCTCAAACGCAGATCGCAATGAAGCAATCAACCATTAGTGGGGAGGACTTTAGATGAACACATTGAGGTGCCTTAGCTTCGCTTGCGTGTTCGGGCTGATAGGAAACGCAGTCCTTGCTCAGTCGCCCAGCAAATACGACCCGGGCGCTTCGGACAGCGAAATCAAGATCGGCCAGACCTATCCGTATAGCGGTCCGCTCTCATCGGTCGGCGAGCTGGGGCTTACTGAAGCGGCCTACATGGCCATGATCAATGAGCGCGGCGGCATAAACGGAAGGAAAGTGACCTTCATCTCGCTGGACGACAATTACAGCCCCGCGAAAGCCATTGAACAGACGCGCAAGCTTGTTGAGCAGGACGAAGTACTTGCGATATTCAACCCGTTCGGAACTCCAACCGCCACTGCTACTCAAAAATACCTCAACGCCAAGAAGGTCCCGCAGCTATTCGCGGGTACTGGTAGTTCGCGGTTCAACGATCCCGCCTTCCCTTGGAGCAGTTCCGTCATTCCCAGCAATCTTGCGGAAGGGGTCGCGCTCGGGAAATATGTAGTCAGCAAGTTCAAGACTGCAAAAGTCGCGATCCTGTTTCAGAATGATGACTTCGGCAAGGACTACGCAAAAGGATTTAAGGACGCGATTGCGTCGTCTCCCGGCATTCAGATAGTGAAGGAGGCTGCCTACGAGGTTACGGAGCCGACGATCGATTCTCAGATCACTCAGCTCGCCGCGACAGAAGCAGACGTCCTGTTGAACGTCAGTGCGGGCAGGGCGGCAGTCCAATCAATTCGCACGCTCTCAAACCTAAAATGGAAGCCACTTCATCTTTTGAACGGGAAATGGGCCAATATCGATGTATTCGAGCCGGTCGGAATGGAAAAGGCGGTCGGTATTATCTCGTATCAATACATCCAATCCGCGTACGATCCGACCTGGGAGACAGAACCGGCTGCGCTCGAGTACAAGGAGTTCATGAAGAAGTATCGTCCCGGCGCAAATCCGTATTCCGTGATCAATGTGCAAGGCTATCTATACGGGCGACTTCTCGCTCATATCCTGCGCGAAGCTGGCAACAACCTCACGCGGGAGAATATCAACTCCATCTCCATGAATCTCCACAATGTGGACTTCGGCGGTCTCCTGCTGCCGGGCGTGAAGATAAACACCTCCCCTACACAAAGGCATCTCATCTCAGATCAAATACTCACGCAGTTCGACGGGAAAAGATTCGTTCCAATTGAATGAACCGCCGAGCGCCGGGTGCTGCGGCTCCGAGCCGGGTGTCCGGGCCCACTCTACGCTTCGGCCGCCTCCCGGCCGGACCAAGGGCTCGCGCCGGCGAGTCCTTCAACTAAGCCCGGTATAAGTGAATACCGGGCTTTTTTTCCCTCAGCATCTTAGTCGACATCGAAGGATGTAGATCATGACCCCAGCCCTCGAAACAAAATACGTATTCACCATCACGGCACATGTCGGCGAAGTAACCTCGGCGGGCGACATCGGTACCGGCATCCGCCGGATCGTTCCGATATTGGGCGGCGAGGTGAGGGGCAAGATCAACGGTGAGTTCTGCGCTGCCGGTGCCGACTTCCAGATGATCCGACCCAACGGATTGATGGAGATCGAAGCCAAGTATGCTTTTGAGACGGACGACGGTGCCGTTGTCTATGTCGAAAATAGAGGTCTCCGCTTCGGTCCCGCCGAATTGTTGCAAAAGCTGAGTCGCGGCGAGGCGGTCGATCCCAAGCTAGTATACTGTCGTACCGCGCCAAGATTTGAGACCGGTCACGCAAAATATAAGTGGTTGATGCAGCATATCTTCATTGCCTCCATCGCCCGCCTCGGTGACCGCGTAGTGATCGACGTGCACCAAGTGCTGTAAGTCTTTCACAGTGCCGCCCGCGAAACAGCGGCCATCAACCCAAGATCCTTATTTCGCATGAAACCATTCTTGGTGGTCGTCTTTGATCCGAGCTCTCAGTCAACACCCACAATCGAATCTGCGGTAACTTCCAATCATCGGTGCTCGCAAGCCCCTTCGCGAGTACGGTAGCGACGAACTCGTTGTACCGTCGCCCAAAAATGCTTTACAACCATCCTACGGGCCTTGGAGGCACGAGAGGAATCGGTTGTGGGATTTAGCAGCAAGAATCAGAGGGTGCAGTCGTCCGCTGTCCGGCCCAATAAGAAACCAAAACGGGCCGCAGGGAAGCGTGGAGCGGAGCCCGATGCGGCAAGCCTCAGCTCTCGCGACAGTTTGCTGCAGACGGCAGTTGAGCTGTTTGCCAAAAAGGGCTTCGATGGCGTTTCGACCGGAGATATCGCGGCCGCCGCAGGGTTCTCTCAGGCCATCATACACTATCATTTCGGGTCTAAAGATCAGTTGTGGAAGGATGCCATGACTTATCTGATGCACGATCTTGACAAGCGATTTCCATTAGATCTTCAGGAACTGCGTGATCTAAATCCCGTAGATCAACTCCGTGTCATTGTGCGGAGGTTCATCGCCATGTCGGCGTCGAGGACCGAGCTTGCGAGCATTTTGGTGCTAGAGTCGATCGCGGATAGCGAGAGGCTGGAGTGGCTTGTGCGCAGGCATTTTCAAAAAAGAATAGATGTGCTTGAGAATATTGTGAAGGCGGCGATAGCCACAGGGGTTGCGAAGGACTTGCCCCCCTTCCTGGTTACTCACGGTATACTTCTTTCGTCTTCGTTCATCTTCTGCCTGGCTCCGCTGATAAGGCTTGCGCACGGCGTGGACATGAAGGATCGGAAGGCTGCTGGTGCGATCCCAGACGCACTGCTCGACTTTTTCCTCGGCGGCCTGCTGCGGCAATAATGACTTTAATCATGCGCGCGGATATTGACGGCCGTGACTGGTTGATCTAATAGGATTGCTAGTTGAACACATAGGAAATTCGGGAGGGGCGCCGCATGAGCGAGATCGATCTCGTTGACAAGGTTCTTCTGGTGACCGGCGGAGGGCGCGGTATAGGCCGTGAAATTGCGCTCTTCGCGGCAAAAGAAGGCGCTCGGGTCGTGGTCAACGATTTGGGGAGCGCACCCAGCGGCTCCGGCAGCGACGCCTCCATCGCCGAGGAGGTTGTTGCCGAAATCAAACGGGCCGGGGGAACGGCCGTGGCGAACAGCGACAGCATCGCTAGCGAAGCTTCGGCCAAGCAAATCATTGCAGCGGCACTCGACAACTACGGTCGAATCGACGCGGTCGTGAACAATGCCGGAATGCTGCGTGACCGCATGTTCTACAACATGACGGAGGAGGAGTGGGCCTCGGTCATGCAGGTCCATCTTTTCGGTTACTTCTATGTTTCGAGAGCGGCCGCGCCGCACTTCAAGGCGCAGGCTTCCGGATCTTACATCCACTTCACGTCTCCGGCGGGATTGATCGGGGCGGTCGGACAGGCGAACTACGCCGCCGCAAAGATGGGCATCGTGGGAATGTCGACCGGAATTGCGTTCGACATGGCCAAATACAATGTCAGATCGAACTGTATCGCTCCTTCGGCATGGAGCCGTCTGCTCGCAAGTGTCCCGATTCGGTCCAAGGAGGAGGAAGAGCGGGCGGCCATGTTCCAGAAGAAGATGGGGCCGGAAAAGATCGCTCCGCTCTGCGCCTTCCTGGCAAGTGACGCTGCCAAGTCGGTCAGCGGTCAGATCTTCAAGGTGCGCGGCAACGAGATATTTCTGATGAGCCAGCCCCGGCCCATCCGATCGGTTCATCGGGATGGCGGGTGGGGCATGCAAAGCCTTGCGGATGTCATGCTGCCCGCGCTTTCGCCGTCTTTCTTCCCGCTGACGTCGCACCTGGACGTGTTCAGCTGGGATCCGGTCTGAGGCTTCGACATGACACTTGACCATAGCCGCCTGATGAACTGGCCCTTCAAGGACGTCGTTCGCCATTACGACGACAAGGATACTATCCTTTACGCGCTCAGCTTGGGGGTCGGGGCAGATCCGGTCGATCCGCGTCAACTCAAGTTCGTCTACGAGAAGAGCCTTCAGGCATTTCCGACAATGCCCATCGTTCTGGGCATGACGGACACGGGATTCCTGACTGACCCGGCTATCGGCATCGACTTGCGCAAGATGCTGCATGGCGAATCGAGCCTTACGATTCATGCTCTTCTTTCGCCCGTGGGCGGAATTATCAGCCGAATGCGCATCTTGGACATCGTCGACAAGGGGGCAGGCAAGGGAGCGATGCTCTACTTCGAGCGTGGCATCCGGGACGCTGAGAGCAATCATCCGTTAGCCACCGAGCGGGGCTGTTTCGTATTACGGGGTAACGGTGGCTTTTCCGGTGAGGTTAGAAAGACGCCGTCCCCTCGCGCTGTTCCGGATCGCGCTCCCGACCACGTCTGTGCGCTGTCGACTCTGCCGCAGAGTGCGCTGCTGTACCGACTGACAGGAGATCGCAATCCGTTGCATGCCGATCCCAGTGTCGCAACGGGCGCTGGATTTGAGCGCCCGATCTTGCACGGCTCATGTGCCTACGGCATCGCGGGGCATGCCTTACTTAAAGTGTTGTGCGACTACGAACCTCAGCGCCTTCAACGGATGGACGTTCGATTCACGGCGCCCGTGTTTCCCGGAGAAACCATCCAAACGGAAATCTGGCGAGAGCATCAGGGCTCGGCCCTTTTCCGCTGCAAGGTGATCGAGCGCAACAGGGTGGTCCTCGACAACGGTTTTGTCGAGTACGCGGTTACGAACGCCACCGTCGATCCGAGCGGCTCAGCCAGTCACTAAGGAACATCTACATGGACAAGGGAAAACGTTACGTTCCGACCGCGACGCCCGAGACGAAGCACTTTTGGGACGGTACGCGTCAAGGTCGTCTCGTGCTTCAACAGTGCCGCCAATGCGAGCATACCTATTTTCCGCCGCGACCGTTTTGCTGCAAATGCGGAAGCCGCGATGTCGCTCCAAGAGAATGCAGCGGGCGGGCTCGGCTGTACAGCTATGTGATCAGCCATCGCGCAGCACCCGGCTTCGAAGCGCCTTATTCAATCGCGGTCGTCGAACTGGAAGAGGGGCCACGGTTGATGACGAATATCGTCAACGTCCCGCAGACTCCGGAGGCGCTCGTCCTGGACATGCTGTTGCGAGTGACGTTCAAGGAACTCTCCAACGAGATAACACTCCCGCTCTTCGAACCCCAAGGAGAAGCATCTTGAGCAAGGCGCAAGCGGCTATCGTCGGAGCAGCGGAAACCACGAGGATCGGCGTCGTGCCGGACATGTCGCAGTTGCAGCTTCACGCCGACGCGGCGATTAACGCGCTCGCGGACGCCGGAATCGCCGCTGGAAAAATCGACGGCTTAGCAACGGCAGGCGAAGATCCTGTCCTGTTAGCACACTATCTGGGCATCAAGCCGACTTGGATCGACGGTACGGCGGTCGGTGGGTGCTCGTTCATGATGCACGTGCGCCATGCCGTCGCCGCGATCCGACAGGGCCTGTGCAGCACCGTGCTCATCACTCACGGGGAGAGCGGAAAGTCGAGGGTCCCAGCCCCCTTCTTTCCTTGGCCTCCCCAACCGATGAGTCTGGTTGGTCAGTTCGAGGCGCCGTTCGGAGTTGTCGGCGCTCCCACCATGTTCACCATACCTGTCCTGAGATACCTGAAGACCTACGGGATATCCCTGGAGAAATTGGCCATGGTGCCGGTCATCCAGCGGCAGTGGGCGGCGTTGAATCCGAAGGCCACGTTCAAAGATCCAATCACCGTCGACGACGTGCTCGCCTCTCGCATGGTTGCTTATCCTTTCACGCTGCTGATGTGCTGTCCGCAGACTGACGGAGGGGGGGCGTTGATCATAACTGCGCCGGAGCGTGCCACCGAATTCTCCAGCAGCCCGGTCTACGTGTTAGGGTCGGGCGAAGCGAGCGAGACGACGATGATCAGTCAGATGGAGGACTTTACGTCCTCGGCGGCCTTCAGAAGCTCGGGCGCGGCGGCGTTCAAAGACGCCGGTATTAGCCACCACGACGTCGATCACCTGATGATTTACGACGCCTTCGCTCACCTGCCGCTCTATGGCTTGGAGGACCTGGGCTTCTGCGGACGCGGTGAAGCTGCGGACATGATTGCGGAGGGCCATACGGCACCCGGCGGCTCTCTGCCCGTAAACACGAATGGGGGCGGACTAAGCTACATGCATTCGGGCATGTACGGCATGTACGCGTTGCAGGAGAGCGTCCGCCAAGTTCGAGGAATTGCACCTGCTCAGGTCCCGAACGCAAAGATCTCGGTGGCCCATGGTGTCGGCGGAATGTTCAGCGTAAGCAGCACTATCGTGCTCGGCAACCTCGTTCCCTAAGTGCGCTCGCGTATCACTGCGGAGCATGACAAAATGGGACCGTTGAGCGGGATCCGTGTTGTTGAGATTGCTGGAATTGGCCCGGCGCCAATGTGCACGATGTTGTTGGCCGACCTCGGTGCATCCGTACTTCGCATCGAGCGCGATGGAAGCCCCGATCTCGTTGATGATCTTCCTCGCGGCTGCAACATAATTCTACGCGGGCGGCCATCGCTGCAACTCGATCTTAAGAACAGCGATGCTCGTGATTTCGTACTCAGCGTAGTGGGCAAAGCCGATGTGCTGATTGAAGGTTTCCGCCCCGGAGTCGCGGAGCGGCTCGGAATAGGACCGGAGCCCGCCATGGCGCTCAATCCGAAGCTGGTTTACGGCCGCATGACTGGTTGGGGACAAGACGGTCCGCTGGCGATGCGAGCCGGCCATGACATCACGTATCTGGCGTTGAGCGGCGCGTTGAACGCGATAGGTCGCAGGGATCAACCCCCGACGGTTCCACTCAATCTGGTGAGCGACTTTGCCGGCGGGGCGCTGTATCTCGCTTTGGGCATCCTGTCAGCGTTGGTGGAGCGTCAGAAGTCAGGTCTCGGGCAGGTAGTTGATGCCGCTATGATCGACGGCACTGCGTCGCTGATGGCTGCTTTCTTTGGCATGGCGGCGGCAGGCAACTTGACGTCCGAGCGTGGAACCAATTTGCTCGATTCTGGCGCGTACTTCTATGACGTGTATGAGTGCGCAGATGGCAAATGGTTGGCAATTGGTGCGCTCGAACAGCGTTTCCATGACGAATTGCTGCGACAGATTGGCATTGATCCAGGTCTGGCCGATTCACGAGCGAATCGAGAGAACTGGCCGCGCATGCGGGAGCTGCTGAAGGAGCGATTTCGTACGAGAACACGCGACGCATGGCAGGCGCAACTCGAGCCTCTCGACGTTTGCGCCGCGCCGGTGCTGTCGATGTCGGAAGCCCCGACACATCCGCACCTGCGTCATCGCCGCACTTTCGTTGACGTTGAGGGGGTTGTGCAACCGGCCGCAGCGCCTCGCTTTAGCCGCACGCCGGCGAATGATCCGGGCCCGGTTCCGGAGCTAGGTGTGGGCGTCGATGATCTGCTGCGTGAATGGCAGATCGACCCGAAACGACGACCCAGCCAACGTACGGTGCTTTCATAGGCCCTTAAGCAAGGGGCCTTGGGAGTCTTGTACTTAAGCTTTTGGTGAGGCCGCAGGAGCCGTCGAGTGGCGCGCGCTGGGCCCATAGATGTCTCTCGTCGTCTACGACGATACGCGAGCACGTGCTGGCGTTAAGGTGAGCGAATGCAGGCCAAAACCGCCGAAGCGACATCATGGTTCGATCACGCGCTTCAGAGGCGTCGTCTTGGCGCCGGCTTCGAGTGCCGCTCCGTCCCGACCGGGGCGTGCGAAGAGCGTCCGGACCTGATGCACGCGACGAACGAGAATCGGCGCTAATCAGAAAACCGTACGGAAGTCCGGCCGACCTGCGTTGGGCCGGCTATGATCGTTCGCCACGCAAGGTAAAAGCGGCTTTCGTCCGCTTTGAAATCGAACTGCCCTTGTACGCGATGTGTGTGTTGAGGCTGCAGCCGAATGTACACCGGCGGCAGGCAGGGCTCATAGATGTCTCCCGCCGTCGACGACGATGCGTGAACCTGTACTTGCTCTGAGGTGAGAGACGCAGGCCAAGATGGCCGAAGCCACGTCGTCGGGTTCGATGACACGTTTGAGGGGCGTCGCTTTTGCGCCGGCCTCGAGTGCCGCTCGGTCCCGGCCTGGCACGAAATCCGTGGCCACGGCGCCTGGGGACACGGTCAGCAGCCGAACTTCTGGCCCGAGTGCGCGCGCGAGCGACGCGGTCATGTTGTCGAGGGCGGCCTTGGAAGCGCAGTAGGCGACGTTGCTGCCCGACGCCGTGAAGCCAGAGATCGAGGACACGTTGATCACGACGGCATCGCCTGAGGCGCGCAGCACCGGGAGGAGCGCGCGGATCGCGGAGTAGGGCCCACGAACGTTCGCGATAAGGATCTCCTCGAACAGCGCGTCTGTGAGTGTCACGAGATCAGCATGATTGATGGCACGCGTGAAGCCGGCGGAATTGACAAGGATGTCCAGCTTTCCTTGCCTCGAGGCGACGTGCGCCGATAGCGCTGCGAAGCTTTCGGGATCGTTCAGCGACAACCTTGCGACTTCGTGCGATCCGCGGGGCAGGCTGCCAAGGAGAGCGTCGGCGCGCTCCTTGCTGTGATGATAACCGATGATCACGTCTGCGCCGGCGTTGGCCAGGCATCGGACGGTCGCGGCGCCGATTCCGTTACTGCCCCCGGTGATGACTGCGAGGCGGCCGGCTAGGAGGTCGTTTTTACTCATTAGATGCATCCCGTTGTTTGCTGATTGATTTCTATCAAAGCAATTCGGGAAGCTCTGTCACCCGAACACGGGACAACCGGCGCTCGAAAATGCCGACAGCATCCGGTGCCGCATCAGTTTAGAACGAGACGCATTAGCTGGTTTTGCGACGAGATGTTGAGCCTGGCGTAAGCACGCTTTTTGTAGGTCAGGACGGTGTTCAACCCGACACCAAGTTCGAGCGCTATTCCCTCCGATGTGACGCCGCGGATAATGGCGGCACAAACGTCGGCCTCGCGTGAAGTCAGGTTCGGAGCGACCGCCGCGAGACGTTCGCGATAGTACGCGTGCGAATTCGGGCGGTTGGCCGCTTGCTGATCGGCATGACGACGCACCAGCGCGAGCATCAAGGGAGCCTTGTCTCCGATACGATTTATTTCGTCCTCAGTGAAATCGTTTCCTTTGGGTCGGTAGAGGTTGATGCGAAGTGTGCGGCCGTCTCTGGTGTCAGACAGACTAATGCGATCGTCCAGCCTTACTGCGGTGTAGCAGTGGTGACGGTATTCCGAATGGATGACCTCCGATGCGCTCGTCTTCAGGATCCAGCTTCCTTGATTTCCCGCTTCGCGCAATTGGCCGTTGGCGAGGTCGTACTGGTAGTATTCGCGGCAGTATCGTACGGCGACGTCCTGCGACACTTTTGCCGGCCCCGTGTTCTCGGCGAAAATTGTCCATGGCTTCGTGTCGGCGTCAAAGGCGAAGGCCGTCATATGCTCGGGCATCACCCAAGCGGAGGCGGCCCGGAAGAGCGAAGCCGAAAAGGCTGGCGTGCCGAGGTCCTCAATGAGGCTCGTCAGGGCCGGAATGTCACCAGTGCCGGGCGCGGGGCGGATGAGGCGATGGGCTCGCATATAAGCTCCCTGATTTTCCTCGACCTTGCGATGTTGTTTCGTTCGTTATAAGGGTATGCGATCTTGTATGCAATATTGCTTACGAAACGTCCGACCCCGATGTATGCCTTCGAGCCTCCCACACGGCTGACCAGCGTGTTCGAAACCCTGCGCCGCGAGATCGTCGCGGGAGAGCTTCGCCCGAATTCACCTCTTATCGAGCTCGATTTGGCGGAACGTTTTGAGGTAAGCCGAACACCGGTGCGCGAGAGCCTGCAGCGACTTGCTGCCGCCGGACTGGTCGTCCCCCGCAAACGCGGTTGGGCGGTTCGCGAATTCTCGACGGAAGAAATCCGAGAGAACGCGGAAGTACGGTTGGCTCTCGAAGGTTACGCGGCCGGCCTTGCGGCGATCCGCGCATCCGCAGCACAGATTGCCGAGCTGAAGGCGATCCACGAACGGAGGCTCGCGCTTCACTCCAGCAATGAGAACATGCGGGTAAAAACAAACCGCGAATTTCACGACGCGATTATGTCCGCCTCAGGAAACGGCCGGTTGACGAACGCAATCTACCACTCGGGCCAGTTCTATTTCAACGCGCCGATCGCACGGGCGGCGACGGGTGACGAATTGGCGCTGGGCAATGCGGATCATGAGCTCATCTTATCGGCGATCTCCCAACGCAACGCAGACGCCGCGGAACGAGCGATGCGGGCTCACATCAAGCGAACGTTCGCCGTCTTCTGGCGGCTGACCGGTAAGGATGTCGCCGGTCCTCCAGATGTTGCCTGACGGAGAGCCCCTCGTCGTGTCGGGGCGGTTCTGTTCACCTGAGCGGTAGCGTCGTGTACGCCACGTTCTTCGCTGCGGAGAGGTGACTCGGAGCCGGCCAATGAGGGTATCGTCGATGGCCGCAGTCAGTCCGTAAACAACTCGGCGAGCACAGCGCTACGCAGGCGAACCGCATAAATCTATCCCGCGGCCCGACCGCCTCAACAGCGGTTGGTGCTACCAATCGATATCCTGTTTCTATCCTACAGCTTAGTTCAACCTCCCAAATTGATCAATCGCTTTTTCCGATAAATCTATCGGCCGGCCATCGTTTCCCGTCTGTGTCGCCCCTAGATGCGATAAAGGTGTTGACGTCCAAAACTTGGAATTGAGGAAGATGATGGCGAAGCTGACCCCCCAGCGGGCACGTGCGGGCCGCAAAACGGACGGTCAAGAGCCGCGCGAGAAGTTGCTTAAGGCAGCCATGGAGCTATTCGCAAGGCATGGATACGAGCCGGTATCCACGGGACAGATCGCGGCGGCTGCAGGTCTCACGCAATCGATGGTTCACTACCACTTCGGCAAAAAGTCCAAGATATGGAAGGCCGCCATTGAGCGGCTCATGTACGAGCGCGGCCTCGTTTTCCCTATTGGCCGCCTTGATCTTCAGGATCTCGATCCGCTTTCGCGTCTAAAGGTCATGATCAGGAAATTCCTCGCAGCTAATGCCGCAGATCCCAATCTCAATCGCATTCTTATGCACGAGGGCATGGTACGCAGCGCCCGGATGCGCTGGCTGGCTCGTCGATATATGATCGCCGGTTACAGACTTTTTGACCAGGCGATCGAAGAAGCGGTCGAGGCGGGAATGATACGCTCACTTCCGATAATCAACGTAACGAACATCATCGTTTCCGCTTGTACCATGACCTCGAGCCTGAGCGTCTTAATGGATGAGGTTTACGAGGTGGACATAACGCGTGAAGAGTATCTCTCGTCATTCAGTGACTCGCTCGTAGAGGTGCTCTTTAAGGGTCTGGAAACGAAACGGCCGGAACTTGAAGATAAACGCCGCTGACCATGGTTCAGTGAATTCGATCCACTCGGTGTCGGTGGTCCATTGTCTTCAGAATCCATTGCGAAATGCCGGATTCAGGACTTTCCAGTTCTGACGGTTTGACCGTTCCAATACGTGGCACCGCGGGCTACGGCGATCTCCGCCTCGACTTGCTTGATGCCCTACACCGGTCGCAGCGAAGGTCGCTTTCCACAAATCGCTGAGACCGGGCGGGGCAAGTGCGCCGATTTGAGGCGCCGGAAATCAACTGTTAAGTCAAACCAATTTACAAATAGGTCTATTGACAATTCGCGAGGCCCGGCTATTTTCCTGCTTGCAAAGGCTGGCAGAGAGATCGAGCCCAAATTTCGCGTCTGAAGCCAGGGGAAGAGCAAACAAGGAGCGGCAAATGTTCAAAGGTCGGAACGCGAAATATTGGAACGAATTTAAGGTTGGAGAAGTAATCGAAACCGCTGGCCGAACCATTGAGAGCGGCGATGTCAACCTATTCGCGGGGCTATCCGGCGACTTCAATCCCGCCCATATCAACGAAGTGCATGCCAAGAAGACGCAGTTTGGCACGCGCATTGCGCATGGACTTCTCACGCTCGCCGTGACCTCCGGTCAGATGAATGGTACGGGCTTGTTCGAGGGAACAACGATCGGCTTTCTGGGCATGGACAAGGTTCGTTTCTCCAATCCGGTGAGATTCGGCGATACCGTGTTGACCACGGCCGCGATCACTGAGGTTCGGCCAAGCGCCAAAAAGAAAGATCGGGGCGTGGTTTCGATGACCATCACAGTGAAAAATCAAAAGAGCGAGACGGTGCTTACTTACGAACAGGCGCTACTCATGTCGGGCGCAACCTAGGTAAGTATTGTCCGTTCGGCCGCGGCGCCGAGCCAAAGTCAGGGATCGACCGGCGACGTCCGGTCGATACTCGCATCAGATCGACAGCCGATTCCATCATGCCGGTGAAAACAATGTCCCAGGCCCAAGCGAACGTGGCATTCGATACCTCGGTGAAAGCATTGGCTGCGATCGCCGAGTCTCACCCCACCAAGGACGCCTTCGCCTTTCCCGCCGAAGCAATCTCTTTCCGGGATCTGAACGACAAATCCACTGCCTTAGCCAAGGCGCTTCTGGATCTCGGCTTCAAGCCTACAGAGAATATCGCGCTACTTGCTCAGAATTCGATCCATTGGCTGATTGTTCAGTTGGCGGTCGCCAAAGCTGGAATGGTGCTGGTCCCACTAAATACATATTACAAGGTCGAAGATCTGACTTACGCTTTGTCGCATTCGCAGGCTCGCGCGATCTTCTTCACTCCCGCTTTCAGGACGAATAAATATCTCGAATTGGTTAGAGAGGCGACCAAGCATAGCCAGAACAATCCGACCAAAATTATCATCGGCGGACGCGCTGAGCAATGTCTGTCCATGGACGAGCTGATCGCGCAGGGGACTACCTCGAGCGCGTCTCTTCCATCTGTGCACGGCAGCGACAACGCCGCGATCATATACACCTCAGGTACCACGGGCTTCCCGAAGGGAGCGATGCTGACGCATGAGGGCGTTATGGCCAATGGTCGGAGCGTTTTTTCGAGGCTGAAAATAGGCGTTGATGACCGTGTAACTTCCATTGTTCCCATGTTCCATGCGGCATCCTTCTGCGTCGGGATCGCTGGATGCCTGACGGTTGGTGCGACATTCCTTGGGATCGAAGCCTTCGACGCTGTTGAAATGTTCGAGATCATCCAGCGTCATCGAGCCACCGTCCACATCGCTGTTCCTACTTCATTGCGTATGATGCTTGAGCACCCGCGCCGGAGAGAGTTCGATCTATCGTCACTCAGAGTTGGCACCTGTGGGGGAGCAGATGTCGAGCCTGACATGCTGCGCCGATGCGAAGCCGAATTCCCGATTCCATGCATGGTTCAGGGGTATGGGCTGACCGAGTCCTCGGGGCTCGCTTGTTGTCCCGAGGCCGACGATCCGAGTCGCTTCGAAGCCGCGGGCCTGCCCTTGCCGGGATACAGCATTCGGATCGCAGACGCGGAGAACGGTGCAGTCCTTGGACATGACGCGATAGGAGAAGTCCAGGTCAAGAGCAATCTGATCATGCGTGGTTACTTCGCAAACGACGAGGAAACGCGAAAGGCGATCGACGCAGACGGGTGGCTAAAAACAGGCGATCTTGGGCAAATCCGCCTCGACGGAAAGTTGGTACTCGCCGGTGGACGCTTGAAGGATATGATCATTCGCGGTGGCGAAAACATCTACCCTGCGGAAGTCGAGCGAATTCTCTTTTTACATCCGGCTGTAACCGAAGTTGCAGTGTTCGGGATCAAGGACGAGCACTTCGGCGAAATAGTCGCTGCCGCGGTTAGGTGCGGAAACGTTACTGCAGCCGAACTTGTCGATCACTGTGCGAGTCGAATCGCGAAATACAAAATTCCAACCAAATACTTCCGAATCGAAGTTTTTCCGCTCACGCCAAGCGGAAAGATCCGAAAGGTTGCGTTGAAAGACATGGCGGCCGACGGAAAGCTCGACGTCCTAGCTTGACGGTCAGTCGGACCGCTCCGCAATAGGCGTGGCCGTGCATCACTTAGGAACTACCTGATTTCGCGGAGTTTGGCTTCGGCATTCGAAGCTCCCTAGTTGCAAGCCTCTGCAGGGACACGACTGAGGAATCAACCAGCATAAAAGGTTACACGGGAGGTCCAAAAATGTCTGAAAGGAAGAGCGCGAAGCCTTTGGATGTGATCGTCATTGGCGCCGGCTTCGCCGGCTTGTACGCGCTGCATAGGCTCCGGAAAGACGGATATTCCGTCCGCGTTCTAGAGGCCGGCAAATCGATTGGGGGCACCTGGTATTGGAACCGGTATCCCGGCGCGCGCTGCGACATCGAAAGCATGCAATATTCATACTCCTTTTCGGACGAAATCCAGCGCGAATGGAAGTGGTCGCAGCTGTATGCGCCTCAACCGGAGATTCTAAGCTATATTAACTTCGTTGCTGACAAACTTGACCTTCGTCGCGATATTCAACTCGAAACCCGTGTGGTCGCCGCCACTTTCGACGAAGACTCCCGGACTTGGACAGTCCGCACCGAAGCGGGTGAGGCGTTCGAGGCTCCATTTTGCGTGATGGCGACCGGTTGTTTGTCGGTTCCGATCGTTCCCTCGTTCCCTGGAATGGAAAATTTCAAGGGCGACGTCTACCGTACGTCGGATTGGCCTCACGAAGGCGTTCAGCTCAAAGGCAAACGGGTTGGGCTCATCGGGACGGGCTCGTCAGGGATACAGGTGACGCCGGTGTTGGCCGAGCAAGCAGAGCATCTCTACGTGTTTCAGCGCACGCCGAACTACTCCATTCCTGCACTGAATCGGCCGATCGACGATGAGTACGAGCAGGCGTGGAAGCAAAACTACCCTGAGCGGCGGAAAGCAGCTTTAGCCACTCGCATTAACACGCTGAGCGACTTTGGTACTATCCCGGGCAGTTCGGTCAGTTACGAGGAGCGTGAACGCGAGTTCGAGCGCCGCTGGACCAAAGTCGGCGGATTCGGATTCGTGCATGGTTATACCGACATAATGACCGACCCGGTCGTGAATGCTCACGCCTCTGAATTCGTCAAGAAAAAGATCGCGGCATCTGTTCGTGATCCAGAAGTGGCGAAGAAACTCATGCCGAGCGACTACGGTATCGGAGGCAAGCGCATCTGTGTCGACACCGCGTATTTCGAGACGTTCAATCGAAATAACGTCACGTTGATCGACGTCAAGAGCGATCCGATTAGATCGTTCAATCCGAACGGCCTGTCTACGCAATCGCGATCGTTCGAACTGGATACGGTTATTCTCGCCATCGGATTTGATGCGATTACTGGTGCATTGCTCAAGATCGATATCACCGGCCGCGATGGTTTGAAGCTGCGAGACCGATGGGCCGAGGGACCGAAAAATTATATCGGAATGGCAGTCTCCGGCTTTCCGAATATGTTTATGGTCACGGGGCCTGGAAGTCCGTCGGTCTTTACGAACATGGTGGCGTCAATCGAACAGCACGTCGATTGGATCGCCGACTGCATTGCGCATCTCAAGCGCAAGGGTGTGTCGTCCATCGAGGCGCTGCCCGACGCGGAAGACAAATGGGTGTCACACGTCAATGAGGTGGCAAACGGAACTCTCATGCCGAAGGGCAACTCCTGGTATGTGGGCGCAAATATACCTGGGAAACCGCGGGTCTTCATGCCCTATCTTGGGGGAGCACACGTCTACAAGAAAATTATCGAGGAAGTGGCCGGCAAAGACTATGAGGGATTTGGGTTGGCATGAACCTACCGGGGCTTCCACCCAATTTGTTGGGAACGTATTGCTTCATTCGCGGGGCTGTCCGATGCGGAGATGACTTATTTTCCGGATCTGCTGCTTCGTGATGGCGCATAGGACGTGATTGCATTAATCGATGCTAAATCGGCGGCCGATGTACCTGTCCGTCCTATGAAGGATCGAGGAAAGCCGAGACAGTCCCTGCCAAAATCAATGGACACTCATCCATCGGATAGTGACCTGATTCCGGCAAAACGGTCAGCCGTGCGTTTGAAAGTCGCTTGAGCCATGTTTCTCGAACGAACTGCTCAGGAATACCCAAGTCGTGCCCTCCGGTCACGACAAGCGTTTCGGTGGTAAGCGCAGCCGCTTCGCGATCGAAATCGTCCAGGGCCCAGGATTCGAAGTATCCCGCAAAGGCGCGCGCAGAACAGGTCGTCATCGAGAAGGTTGCGACGCTCTTCGACCAGTAAGAGGGTAGGCGCCCCCCTGTCGATGTATTTATGATCGCCTGCCGCGCGTCGAGGTGCTCGGCAGCAGAGCGAAAGAATTCAAGGGTGTCTGCGTCTAGCGGGGCTTTGCCGGCCCAGACGGGCGTAATGGCGCAGATGCGTTGAACGCGGTCTGGTGCAAGTGTCGCCGTCCGAAGCGCTGCCTTGCCGCCCATTGAGTGACCGACGACTGAAAACTGCGCCCAGCCAAGGCTGTCGCAGACTGCGATCGCATCTGCGGCGACTGTTGCCATGTTGAAAGGACCCGTAGAGCCCTTAGCGCTGCCGTACCCTCTAAAATCGGGGATTGCACAAGCAAAGCGATCCGGATCAATCCCCTGAAGCATGGGTTTGAAGCATTGGGCGTCCCCGAACCATCCATGCAGCAACACCGCGCGATGAGGTCCGCTGCCGTAGGTGATATGGCTCACGTTCGGTCTTCCTTCAAAATCAGCGTGCAACGCTTATGCTCGGTCCGACGTATGGCCAAAGCCGCGGCACGTCGGCGCGCTTTCACCTCTAATAGCAACCCACGTGACAGCTTGACCCGATACAAGATCAAAAATAGCCTAAACGATTAGTAACGTCGCGGTCCTTACCAGGACAGCATAACAACTTTACCGACAGGGAGGTTCGTCATGAGTTGGAAGGACTCCAGTCGCGTCCTGCGTATGCAGGGCTTGCTGCCGAACGTCATGTCAGCTGTTTTTGTCGAGATCGACATGATCAACGCCTCTGAAGTCTTCGGTCAGTATACCATCTCTGAACTCGAGGGCATGCGCATCGTTCGTGGAACTACGCGCGGCGGCCGATATCAAGTGCTCCGAAGCGCACGACACATTCGCCAGGCGTCACCGCAGGCAGTCTTCGTATGTTTGCCACTCATTGGCGAACTGACTATTCAGCAACACGGGCGGCGGTCAGACATTTCAAAAGGCGACATCGGACTGCTCGATTCACGCGACGAGTACGCGATCGACATTTCGGAGGGCTCCGATATTCTCTGGCTCAGTTTTTCGCCTACGCAAGTCGAGGCGCGGTTAAGGGGCCTTTCCGATAATGTTGGACGGCGAATAAGCGGATCGAGCGGAGTTGGACTTATTGCGTCCAAGTTTTTACGCTCCGTCGGAGCCGAAGCTGATAGCCTGGCCAATTCTTGCTCCTCGCAAATCAATCTAGCAGCGATCGATCTGATCTCTGCGGCAGCGTCGGAACGGGGCTCATCACATTCCTTCCCCCGCGTCAAAGCAAGCCGAAAAACATGGGAGCGGGCCTGCGACTACATTGAACGCCATCTTGGCGACGAGAACTTGTCACCGGCTAAGATTGCAACCGCGATCGGGATTAGTACCCGCTATCTGAGCGAGTTGTTTGCGTCTGAAGGACAATCCCCAATGGGGTGGGTAATGCTTCGCCGCTTGGAGTCTTGCAGGATGGCTCTAACGCGTCAGCCATGGACCCCCGGCGTTGTCACCAGTATCGCCTTTCAATACGGCTTCAGCAATATTCCAAGTTTTAACAGGGCGTTTCGTGAAGCCTTTGGACAAGCCCCCCGAGACGTCATGCCGATAAACAGGAATTGACGCCCGGCCGCCCATTGACTTGCGAACCCGGCCGGCCGTCTGATTGCCAGGCGGCTTGGTTGCATATGAAATGGCGAAGCCGTCACGGGGCCCGTTCGGTCATCGCGCGCAACCGATTTGTCTGAAAATGCCGATCCTGGGATCGTAAATTTTATGTGCCTTGCTCGACCCGGTTGCGCATAATGCATTGTCCTTCAGAGTGCTCTGCAAGCAAAGCTGTTTCGCCTTGGATGCTAAGCGCTGCGCGCGTATGCGTTTAAACTATCGTTCGAATCTGCTTCATTGAGCACAGAATTGGAGAGGCAAAGTGCGCAAGACGATCTCGCTTTTCCAGCGCCATTTCCGAGTCGGACGATGATCGAGCGCATTGACCACTTCGTTATCACCGTCCGTTCGCTCGAAACGACCTGTGCTTTCTACGAGCGTGTGCTCGGGTTTAAGCGCATTGATTCGGCGGGCCCCACTGCCATGACGTTCGGCAAGCAAAAGATCAACGTTCATGAAGCCAGCCGCACCTTCGATCCGAAGGCCTTGGCGCCAACGCCGGGCGCAGCCGATTTCTGTCTCATCACCCGGATGCCAGTAGAAGAGATGCGCGCCCATCTCGAAAGCTGCGGCGTCACGATCGAGCTCGGACCGATTGAGCGCGACGGTGCGGAGGGTAAGATGATCTCGCTCTACTTTCGGGATCCGGACAGCAACCTCATAGAAATTGGCCGCTACCTGGAGCTGTGTTAAGCGGCGAACACGAGCTCCGCTCGCGCGACATAAAGCCTCCGATCGCGGATCCAATCCGCACGTTGGAGTCGTTTGTCTCGACGCCCCGCATCATCAAGCAGCCGGATACGATCTTCGTTAGCGCGGGCGATCGTTTACGGAAGGCGGTTCTCGACTATATGCGGCCGGAAATCGTCAGATCACGCTGCGATCCCATTGTTGGTCACAAAGCGCCATTGGCAGACTCGCATTCGAGCGCGCCGAATTTTTTTTGCGGGCGAATGACCGAAGCAATTTCGATGCAGGAAGGGTTCGTGCAATGGGTCGCTCGGCTTCGTCAGGACCCTGAAACTTAAGAGCGGAGATTGCATAAGAGGTTCATCCATCCATTCGGTGAATTACGCGTCGTCGGCGCTGCACAGTTCTCTGCGGGCAAAGCGGTTTCGCCTTAGACGTCAAGCAGCGTGCCGCGTTGCCGTCTAAATATCAGCTTGCAGAGGGGTCCGCACGGCACGGAACGAGCGAGTATCCCGTCGGGGAGGAAACTGTGACTGTGCAAGAGTTGAAAACGCGTCAGGCTGCCGGTCTTCTTCAAGGTTTGTCCGATGGAGCTGAACTGCAGAGTCATATCCGAGTTGGCGCGGACTTGCCGACGCTTCTTATGACAACCGCCCACACGACCGGCGACCTTTCGGTGCTACGCAACGAATGGCGCCCTGTTGATGTGCTCGGCGTAGCCCAGTGTAATGTTGCTGATGAAGAGAAAGCGATTATTCGCGAAGAGTGCTATCGGCGTCTGGCCGACCATAAAAGGCGAGGTGGGGGGGCGCCGGTCCGGCCAACCTATGATCTCCTCCGTGGCATTGGGGAGTGGTTTCTCGGTAGCTCCATCGAACCTCTCATTCCATTGCTCGCCGAGGAATTGATCTTCGATGGGCATGATTTGCGTCAGCCGCAATGGAACAAGCAGGCAATCGCGCCGGAGCGTCCGTTTAATGTCGCTATTATTGGCGCTGGCGAGAGCGGCATAATAGCGGCGGTTAGGCTAAAGCAAGCCGGAATACCTTTCACAATCTATGAGAAGAATGGTGAGGTGGGCGGTACCTGGCTTGAAAATCACTATCCGGGTTGCCGGGTGGACATCAATAGCTTCGTCTACAGCTACGCCTCAGCGCCTCGTGTCTGGAGCGATTATTTCGGTCTACGTGACGAAACGTTGTCGTATCTTCAACAAGTCGCGAAAGACAATGGTCTCTACGAGTATATCAAGTTTGGCTCGGAGGTCGCGGAGGCGGCTTGGAGCGACGAAGAGCAAGGTTGGAAGTTGACGGTCAATATTGCTGGCAAGATTGAAACCGTCTCTCCGAACATGGTGGTCTTCGCGGTCGGTCAGCTCAACCGTCCAAAAATGCCCGAGATCGCCGGTATCGATAGCTTCAAGGGGGAGGCATTCCACTCGGCGCAATGGAACCACGACTTCAAATTCGAAGGTAAGCGAGTTGGAGTCATCGGTACCGGCGCGAGTGCGTGCCAATTCATCCCTCAGATTGCGAATGTCGCCGCGACGGTCACGGTGTTCGCGCGAACTGCAACATGGCTTCTGCCGACGCCGAATTTACACGAGCGGGTCGAGGGTAGCCAGCGATGGCTTCTAGAGAACCTTCCGGGCTACGCCCAGTGGTATCGCGGAAGTCTCCTGATGTTGCAAATACCCGGGATTTTAGATCATGTCGTCGTTGATCCGAAATACGCTGCTAGCGAGCAGGCGGTTTCCGAGAGCAACAATTTCGTCCGGCAACAATTGCTGCAATGGCTCGAAGTCCAGATTGCGGACCGGCCAGATTTGCGCGGCGCAATTATTCCGAACTCACCGGTGGGATCGAAGCGTATTCTTCGCGACAACGGTACATGGGCTAAGACGTTGAAGCGCAACAATGTCGCTGTAGTTAAGGAAAACATCTCGGAAATTACCCCAGGTGGGATCACGTGCGGCGACGGCACCAATCACGATTTCGATGTAATCGTCTATGGGACAGGATTTCACGCCTCCAAGTTTCTGTTCCCAATCAAGGTTCGGGGGGCCAATGGGAGTTCTCTGCAGGACGCCTGGAACAACGGCGCGCGCGCCTATCTCGGCATGACGATTCCTCAATTCCCCAACATGTTCTGCATGTACGGCCCGAATACGAATCTGGTGGTGCATGGCGCAAGCATCGTGATGTTTTCCGAACTGACGGCGAAGTACATCGTCGATGCGGTTCGTGTAATGCTGGAGAAGGGCGCGCGCACTATGGACGTGCGGGAGGAAGTATTCGCGGATTACGACAGACGGGTGGACGAAGCAAACAAGGCCAGGGCTTGGGGATATTCAAAAGTAAACAGCTGGTACAAGGACGCAAGCGGACGAGTAGGTCAAAACTATCCGTTTACCGCGGCGGAGTTCTATCAGAGAACGAACGCAATCGTTGCCGCTGACTTCCGCTTTGGGCTTTGCAGCTAGATCCACGATCAAGCGATCGAACAAGAGTAGTGCGGATAGCCGCAGAATGCAGGCGTCCACTTTTGGCCCTGCAGGGGCTGAGCTCGCTAAACAGCGCAATTGCAAGCGGAGGAAGTTATGGCACTTGATCAACACGTGAGTGAGCTACTCGCGTTTTTGCAGCAGGCGGGAGCCAAATCGTTCGAGTTGATGGACATTCAGGAGTTTCGTGGGGCTGTTGGGAGCGCCGTCGGAATGCAGAAGCCGCCACAAGATGTTGCGAAGGTGCATTCGGTCGACATCCCTGGCCCTGCCGGAACGCTGCAAGCCCGGATTTACGTGCCAAGAGGACAGGTGCCTCTCTCGGTAGTGGTTTATTTTCACGGCGGCGGATGGGTCGGAGGTGGTCTTGATGTTGTTGATGAGCCATGCCGCGCGTTAGCCAATAAAGCAGGCGCAATCGTTGTTGCCTCAAGCTACAGGCTAGCTCCCGAGAATAAGTTTCCATCGGCGCTAGATGATGCCTTCGCAGCACTGACGTGGGTGGCCCAGCACATCGCTCCGTTTGGCGGAAATGTTGACAAGCTTTTCGTGGCGGGCGACAGCGCTGGAGGCAATCTTGCGGCAGCGACAGCCCTGATTGCGCGCGATCGGAGTGGTCCCAAGCTGGCCGGTCAGATTCTGCTTTATCCAGTAGTCGATGCGAAGTCGGACTATCCCTCGATGCGTGAGCATGCTGAGGGATACTTCCTTCACACGGCGGCACTGTCCTGGTTCTGGGAACATTATCTCTCGGCCGCCGATGACCGGAATAATCCCTATGCCAGTCCTATCGCCGGAAACCTTCCGGGCCTTCCTCGCACCTTGATCGTCACGATGGAGTACGATCCGAGCCGGGATGAAGGCGAAGCTTACGGCGCCAAGTTGGCCGCCGCCGGTGTCGACGTTCGCGCCGTCAGAATGGATGGACTCATTCATGGAACGTTTTGGTCGTCCGGCGCCGTTCCACGCGCAGAGGAGCTTTACGATGAAGTGGCCAACTTTCTGCGGTCGCAGCCTGGATAGTCTAGTTCGCACTGTGACGTCGGCAGTGGGTATACGACTAGCTCCCCATTGCATTCGACTAGCTGCGCAGCTCACGTTCGTCGCGGTACTCTCGATAGGTGTGTTTGGGCGCGCAACCAGTCTCCTGGAGGACGCGTTGCAGATAATCGGTTCGAGTATGGCTGCGAACTTGTAGCCGTGCGCTCGACATAATGGTGGGCACGAAAGGACTTGCGATGCGAGACCAGACATTTGAAATCGTTCGAGGAGAGCTGTTTCTGCTGGGCGGCGTCGAGCAGATCGACGAACGGATAAGCTGGTATTCAGCGGAAGATCGAGGGAAGTTCGTTGCGTATAACTCATATTTGTTGAGAAGCGGAAACGACTGCCTCCTGGTGGAATCGGGCGCGGCTGCCCATCGTGGGATCATTCGCGAGCAATTGCGGAATCTACTGCGTGATGGAGACCAGTTTAAGAGGATCGCGGTCACGCGCAATGAACCGGAATGTGTGTGCAACATACCCAACCTGGTCAGAGACTTCGGAATTGAGGCCGTTCATTCGGCGCCCCAGATGAGCTCTTTGCAATTTTTTCCTAGCGATTCTGCGGAAGTGCGTTCTGAAAGCTTCGACAAGCGCAGCGCGGAATTGTTGATGCTCGAGTTTGGAGTGCAATGTATTGCCGCGGATGAAGGCGAGAGCATCTCCATTAATGGTGAAGTCCGTCTTGAGCCGTTTAAAACACCGCTCCGCGTGCTGCCGTCACTGTGGTTTCACGATGCAAACACGCGCACGCTGTTCTGCTCCGATATTTTCTGCGCCGCGGTGTCCAAGACGCCCGCGATTCGAGCCAACTCGGACGTCCTCTCCAAGGATGAGGCGATGGCTTTGATGCTGCGTGAGCTCGCCATGAAATTCGAATGGCTCTCCCGAGGACAGTTGAGCGGGATCATTGCAATCTTGGAAGAGTATTTCTCGAAGAGAAATATAGAGGTTCTCGCGCCTACTCGGGGGCAGGTCATCATCGGAGCGGATGCCGTTAACTCGCGACTGTGCGGGCTGATCGAGGCAATGAAGATGCTGGATGCGCGCAACCTGCCGCTTCATGCCTCGTCTGTGCTGTCGCGCTGATTGTCCAATTCGGATCGAACGTCACGGGAGCGAGGCTATGGAAGACGATATGAAATATGTGGGCTTCGGGGCACGTAAGCTTACTAACGGCATTCATTTGATGACGGGATGTTTTCATCTGGCTGTAGACGGACGTGCGTTTCATACGCATCTTTCTGCTTACCTCGTTGTCGGCGAAAGCGGCAATATGCTCATTGATACAGGGCACCCGAAGGACTTTAGAAGGATTGCCTCGTACATCCGGTCTGTTGTTGGCGACGATCTGACCTTCATCTTTCCTACGCATGAAGAGTATCCTCACGCGGGAAATCTGGGTCTTTTGTTGGACGCGTTCCCTCGCGCCATAGTCGCCGGTGAAACACGGAACCTGCACCTCTATTTTCCGGATCAATATGTTAGGGAGCGATTCCAGCAGAGTGATGCCGGCGATGTAATTGACCTGGGTGGTCGTCGCATAACAGTACTGCCTGCGGTGATCCGGGATCTGAAAGCATCATATTGGGCTTACGATGACTTTGATCAGGCGCTTTTTGTCTCCGACGGTTTCGCGTTCTCTCACTCTGACTCCAATGACTGCGTTTTGTTGAGTGAAGAGCTCTCGCAAAAGCCGACGGTGCATGACGCGCGTCAGATACTGGACTTGGCACTTTATTGGTCGCGCTTTGCGGACAATAGCACGGTCGTAGTTGAACTCCGGCAGATGCTCAACGAGTACTCGACTAAAATTATATGCCCCGCTCACGGCAGTGTCATCACCGAGCCGGCCCGGCTGGTACCTGTGATGAACGAGGCATTGCTGGAGCGGCCTTAGCCGGGTCGCAATCGATTGGACGGCCTGTGCGAAACTGCGGGCGGCTCTAATTCACGAACACGAATAGGCTGTTCAGTACAAAAGCAGTGTTCGCAAGTGTGTACCGGGGGGGAGAGCAATGCAAACTGCCCGTGTTAGCGGCATCTATGTGGTGATCAGCGACATGGATCGCGCTCAACGGTTCTACGAAAAAGCGCTTGGCTTGGTCACGAAATTCCGCGACCGGTCGTCCTGGTGCCAGTTCGACACGGGGAGCGTGACATTTTCCCTAAGCTCACCTGAGGAAGCTGGAAGTACCCAGAGCGTGATGGTTGTCTTCAAGGCCGGACAATTAGCTACCGTTCGGGAGCAGGTCGAAGATGCAGGTGGCACCTTCCTTGCTCTGCGGGACATGGGAGCGCACGGCACCGTCGTGACCTTCGCCGATCCGGATGGGAACGAGTTTCAAGTTCTCATCTCGAGCGGAAGGTAGCGGGCCTCATCGGGCGAAGCAGCGAACCAGGCCCGGTTCGGCGAGCGCGTCTTTAGAGTTCTGGCATATTCGAGTCGTCCGGTCGTCATATCGCCATGCGATGCGAAAATCCAAATGCGGAGTCGCTCCGCAAAGGCAGTGTCAACACGACAACGAGCGAATGGCACCGATCGGTTTCAGATGTCACATCGGAATGTGACATCTAGCTTGCGTCAATTGTGCTTAAACGATGCCGCTCGCGTCGAGTACCAAAATTCAGATGCCGAGCATTAGAGAGCGCGGGACCGCACAATGGTCGGCGGATGTGAAGAGCAAGCGCTAGCGGCGTTCTAACGTAGAAGGCATTCTGTGATGAAGTTCGGCATATTCGACCAGAACGATTGGGGCGGCTTGCCGCTGGCTCAGCAGTACGAAGAGCGTCTGAAGCTGGCGGAGCTCTACGATGTGAGCGGTTTCTACTGCTATCACATGAGCGAGCACCACGGGACCTCGCTGAGCACGGCGCCCTCTCCGAGCGTTCTCATGTCCGCGCTGACGCAGCGCACCCAAAATCTGCATTTATGCCCGTTGGTATATCTGCTGCCTCTCTACCATCCCGTCCGCCTTGCGGAAGAGATCTGCATGCTGGACCATCTGAGCAAGGGTCGATTCCAGTTCGGGGTTGGTCGCGGGGCCTCACCCTTTGAACTTGCCGCGCTTGGCGTTGAGCCCGAGCAAGCGGCGAAGATGTATGCTGAGGCCCTGACGATCATAAGAGCATATTTCAAGTCGGAATCGCTGACGCATGAGGGCGAGTTCTGGAAGGTCAACGACTTCGCCGTCGAGATGACGCCTTTCCAGCAACCGCATCCCCAGATTTGGTACGCAGTCGGATCACCCGACTCGGTGGCGTGGCCAGCGCAGAATAATTTCAATGTTGTATGCGGCGGACCCGCGCCGCGTCTGCGGGAAATTTCGGACGCCTACCGTGCCGAATGGAGGAAATCGGACGTTGACGGCCGTCCTGAGCCCCTGATTGGAATCAACCGTTACGTGATCGTGGCCGATACTGACGACAGAGCTCGCGAGATCGGGCGCAAAGCATGGCCGAAATTTTACAGCAGCTTCATGAAGCTGTGGGTGAAGAACAACGCCCAACCGATCAGAATGAAGCTTCCTCCTGATTTCGACAGTCTCGTCGAGAGCGGCCAGGCTGTCGCGGGCTCCCCAACGACAGTGGCGTCCGCACTGGCCGATCAGATTATCCGAGGCGGGTTCAATTACTTCATGGGGAGCTTCGTTTTCGGTAGCATGCCCTTTGCCGATGCCTGTGCCTCGATCAAATTGTTTTCCAAAGAGGTGATGCCAGCACTCGAGGCTGTCGAGGTCGTGGCAGCTTAAGTCCTCAAGTCTTCTGCGAGAGCCAGGTAAGCTGATGAGCTATCAATTTGATCATCGAGAACTCCGCGATGTATTGGGTTCCTTCGTCACTGGGGTGACCGTGGTTACGACGGTGGATGAGGAGAGCCGCCATCACGGACTGACGGTGAATTCATTCAGCTCGGTTTCTCTTGATCCTCCGTTGGTACTCTGGAGCCAATCGAATTCGTCGCCGAGCTATCCGATCTTCTCGAAGAGCGGCCGCTTCGTGATCAATATCTTGGCTGAAGATCAGATCGACCTTTCGAACAGGTTCGCCCGCTCGGGCCCAGACAAGTTCTCGAACCTGGAAATTGACATTGGCAACCACGGCCTTCCCATCCTCAAGGACACCAGCGCCTGGCTGGTCTGCAGGTTTGTTTCGGCAATTCCCGGAGGCGATCACACGATCTTCCTCGGGGAGGTAGAACAGATCCGGCGAACGGCTAGGAAGCCGTTGGTGTTCGGTGGCGGGAAATACCTGGTTGCGGATACTCATGACCTGGCTCCGCCACAAAGCGGAAAACCGCTTGGCGATGGTCCGTTTCACGCAATGCGCCTCGGCGGCCGCGTCATTGCGCGGTTGGCTGCAGAGTTCGACCAGTCGTTTGCCCTCGCCGTCTGGGGTAGCCACGGACCGACTGTGATTAATTGGGCGCCGTCACTGACTTCGCCGCGAAAGACCCTGCCTGTCGGACTCGTGCTTCCGGTCACACTGACAGCACCGGGAATCGCGTTTGCCGCGCATTTGCCAAAGAGCGTGACCGAACCGTTCGTCGAAGCAGAGCTTTCGCCTTCCGCGATCGAACGTTGGAGCGCGGATCTACAGACTGCACGCGCGCATGGTCTAGCCATGACAATCAACCGCCTTGGCGGCGGAGACTCCGCCCTGAGCGTGCCCGTGCGTGACGCGAATGGGCATGCGGTCCTTACAATCACGGCAGTCGGCGACACAGGGCAGTTCGAGCCAAGACTCGATAGTCCGCTTGCAGAGGCGCTACGTGTCGCAGGCCGAAGCCTGTCCCGACGCCTCGGCTACGTCGGTGAAAATGGGCAGGTTCATGGGACGCCACAAGCCGCTGATCCGTAAGGTGACCGCGAACCGAAACCCCGAATAGAGACGAACTGCCCCCGGCGAGCGTCTAGTGCGCTGTAAATGGCAACCGTCGCAGCAACGCCGCCAGCTTCAAGGACGCGGTGACAAAATAGGTCCGAACTGGCTGATCGAGAGTCATCAGCGTTGTCGACAAAGTGCAAGTGCAAACCACGTCAACTTAAAAACAAAATATGAGGGGGAGTAACAAAATGAAGTCGAGCGTCACGTCAGCTGTACCGACAAGGGTCCAATGGAGGATGGTGCTGATTCTGTGCCTCGTCAATGCGGTCGCTTTCATCGACCGAAACGTCTTGCCGCTGCTGGTGCAGCCCATCAAGCGCGATCTCAGTATCACCGATACAGAGATGAGCTTTCTTATCGGCGCCGCGTTCGTTCTGCCATACTTCTTCATAACACCATTAGTCGGTTCACTGGTCGACAAGATCTCTCGCCGTAAGATTCTGGCGACCGGGATAACTGTTTGGGGCGCCGCGACGATTTTTTGCGGTGCGTTTGTCAATTATACGACGCTTTTCGCTGGACGCTTGGGGGTTGCGACTGGCGAAACAGTCTCTGGCCCGGCCGCCTTGTCTCTAATCAGGGACGTCTTCGATGCGGAATTCAGAGGGAGGGCGATTGGTGTTTGGTCGATGGGCGCGAGCGTGGGCGGCGGCTTGGCTCTGGTTGGAGGAGGCATGATCCTTCTGCTCGTTGGCGATTCCGTGGGATCGTTCCACGGCTGGCAGGTGGTGTTGATCACTTGCGGGCTCTTATCTCTGCCGATCGCGGCGCTGGTCTACACCTTTCCCGAACCCAAGCGTCGTCCGTCGGCCACCGGCCAGGAAGCCACGGTGCGGCAAGCATTCGACGACCTGCGCTCACGCTGGATGATCTTCGTGCCGCTTTTTATCGCCAACGGCGCAACGATCATGTTGTTGGTCGGATACTCGTCATGGGTCCCGGCGTTTCTCGGACGCACATGGCATATTCCGCCCAGTCAGATTGGATTTGCGCTCGGTTTAATCATTCTGTTCTTGAGTACGGCCGGCCAATTTCTCTCAGGCTTTGCCATAGATTTCGCGTTGAAACGGCTGGGTAAGCCTGGGGTGCCACTGGTCGGCGCGATCGGATGCGTCCTCATTGCAATTCCCGCCGTCGTAGCGCCCTTTAGCAATTCAATTATTGTGACCTGGACGATGCTGGCGCTCTTCAATCTGCTTGCGTCGGCACTATTCACCGTTGGTACAACGACCATAGTGCATGTGTCGCCCAGCACAACAATCGGCAAAATTTCTGGAATCCATTTCTCTTGGGTTGGTATTACTGGTTATGCGCTCGCTCCCACTTTCGTGGCGGTGCTTGCGGATAAGTGGTTCGGCGGTGGATCTGACGCGCTGGTATACGCCCTGGCAACCGCGGGTGGCCTGCTTGCCGCGCTCGGTGGGGTGTGTTTGATCACCGTCTTTTGGCAGTTGAAGCGAAACTCGGCGGCGACAGTCACATCAGAAGTGAAATACGCAGGATAGAGGTCATGCGAGAGGCCTGCGATGCGAAAAGATTAGAGAGTATTGATTCCGTCCAAGCTGATCTTTTCGAAGGTCGAAAACACGTCAATCTGCAAAGGTGACGCGCCCGACCGGGGTGTCATTTGGCGATCGACCGGCGCTGGTCGCTGCTCACTAATTCAACCAGGGTGGAGATCTTGATGAAGGCAATTATCATTGGAGCCGGGATCGGCGGCCTCACTGCCGCGTTGAGTCTGCACGCAGCCGGCATTGACGTTGAAGTCTTCGAAACGGTCCGCGACATCAAGCCGCTCGGCCAGGGTATCAACCTGCAACCGAATGCTGTGCGTGAGTTCACCGAACTTGGGCTGGGCGAAGGTCTCGCGGCCACAGCGATCGAAACTTCCACGCTATCCTACTACAACAAACTCGGCCAACTGATCTGGAGCGAACCACGCGGTCTGCGTGCCGGCTACAAATGGCCGCAATATTCAATTCACCGGGGCGACCTGCAGGCTGTCCTGCTTACGGCGCTACGCGAACGGGCCGGCGAGGGCAGTCTTCATGTCGGTTTTCATTTCGAGTCCTTCGATCAGGACGAGAACGAAGTCCGCGCGCATTTCATCGACCGACAAAACCAGAGGTCGGCCGGAACGTTCAAGGGAAATATCCTGATTGGAGCTGACGGTATCAATTCCCGGCTTCGCCGGATCTTATACCCCAATGAAGGGCCACCCGTGGATAGTGGTCGGGTCCAGTGGCGCGGTTCGGTTATCGCTGATCCCTTTCTGGATGGTCGGACCCAGGTGATGATTGGCCACCGCGAGCAACGCGCCGTGATATACCCGATGAGCAAAAAGATCGCCGCCAGCGGTAAGTCGCTGATCAATTGGTTGACGGTCCTGGGTGGGCAGTGGACCCTCGACAAGCAAGAGGTCTGGGACCGACGAGTTCCCAAGGAGCGGTTTTTCGCACCTTTCGCGGACTGGAAGTTCGATTGGATCGATGTCACAGGTCTGATCGAACAGACCACAGAGATTTACGAGCATCCAAAAGTCGACCGCGATGCGTTACCAAAATGGAGTTTCGGACGCGTGACTCTTTTAGGTGATGCCGCGCATCCAATGCGCCCGATCGGTTCGCAGGCGGGTACCCAGGCGATCATTGATGCCAGGGTGCTTGCGAAGGCCCTCGCCGAGTCGCCCCTCGATTCCGCCGGCGCGTTGGTCTCCTACGAAAGGGAGCGCTTGCCGGTCGTCACTGAAGTCATGCTCCGCAATCGCGCGTACGGGCCTGAAATTGTCATGCAGATGGCTGAGGAAAGAGCCCCCAACGGCTTCACGTCCATTGAAGAGATCATTCCGCGCCATGAGCTTGAAAGCATCGCCCGAAGCTTCAAGATCGCAGCAGGCTTCGATCCTGAAATTCTGAATCAGAGACCATCGCTGAGTGTTGCCGGCTCGCGGGTCTGAGCCGCTTGGTTCCCGCGGTCAAGCGGCCCGTGAACTCGGATGTCACTTGATTGTGGGACATAGAATGGTCGGCCGAAGCGATAGAGTGTCCGTTCTATGAAGGAGGCACTCGTTGACTAGTACAGATCTTGATCGTAGCCACGACCCGTTGCGCCTCAGTTGGGTGACGAGCGCAAATCTGCCGAACTCCGATTTCCCGGTCCAGAACCTGCCTTTCGGGGTTTTCCGCGAAACTGGCTCGGGCAACGCTCCACGTGGCTGCGTCGCGATCGGTGGCCACGTCCTTGACGTCGCAGCCGTGTCGTCGCTTCTGGGGGAGGTCAAACCTATCGCGGACACACTGATCGCTACCGACCTACGGCCGCTGATGTCGCTCGCTCCTCGTGCATGGACGGCCCTGCGCCTCGCATTGTCGGACTTGCTTTCTGCGGGGAATGCAGATCACAGGCGTGTTGAGCGGCATCTTCATGCAAGCGACGGGGTGGAAATGTTCTTGCCGGTACGGCCGGGGAGTTTCGTAGATTTCTTCGCCTCCATTCAGCACGCCACCAACGCAGGGAGCATTTTCCGGCCAACCGCACCTCTACTGCCGAACTACAAATACGTGCCTGTGGCCTATAACGGCCGTGCGTCGACCATCGTGGTCAGCGGAAGCCCGGTCAGCCGCCCGGCGGGGCAGACGCGCGTAGACGGGCAGGAAGCGCCGTCGTTCGGGCCCAGCCAGCGGCTCGATTTCGAGACGGAACTCGGCGTCTTTATCGGCGGCTATTCGGAGCGCGGCAGGCCAGTGACGCTGCGGGAGGCTTGGCGACACGTATTCGGCTTCTGTCTACTCAACGATTGGTCGGCGCGCGATATCCAGGCTTGGGAATACCAGCCGCTTGGACCCTTCCTGGGCAAGAGCTTCGCCACCACGATCTCACCATGGGTAGTGACGGCGGACGCTCTCCGTCCCTTCCGCGTACGCTTGCGCGAACGCCCGACGGGCGATCCTGCGCCGCTGCCGCATCTCGCTGATGACGGAGATAGCGCTTGCGGTGCGGTGGATGTGATGCTCGAGACGCGGCTCGCGACGACGAGAATGCTAAAGGAGAACGCCGGCTCCGCAGTGCTCGGCAGGACTTCCACGCGCGAACTATACTGGTCCGTCGGGCAGATGGTCGCTCATCTGACGAGCAACGGCTGCAATATCGAAGCGGGCGATCTCTTTGGAAGCGGCACGGTCTCGGGCGATGCGGAAGACGCCCTGGGTAGTCTTCTCGAGATCACTCGCGCCGGAAAGGAGCCGCTGCAACTACCAGGCGGCGAGCAGCGCACTTTTTTGGAGGATGGCGACGAGATCGTCATCACCGGCCGCTGCGCGCGGAATGGCTTCGCACCCATCGGTTTCGGTCGATGCGCCGGCCGTATCACAGCGTCGCCCGCGGGTTGAAGTAGGTCGTCCCGTCCCTGTTGACCACGGTGGTCAAGAGGTTCGATATCAAAGTGCGGCAGACCCAAGGGTCCAGACCGGTCGGTGTGGCCTGTCCTAGCCTCGGCCTGTTATGAACACGGCGCCCGGAATGAGAGCTCGGTTGGTTAATTCGGATGGAAGCGAAATCAAATCGGCCGAGAAGATGAAAATCAGCGAGGCACCATGACTCAGATTGAGAATTCAGCAATGCGTCCCAAGGAGGTTGCGGCGTCCTCGTTTCTGCAACGGTTGGTAGCTCGTGGCGTCGAGTATGTATTTGCCAACGCGGGTACCGATTTTGCGCCGATCATCGAAGTGTTGTCGGCCGCCGACGGTGACCGGAAGTACCCGACATTCGTGACTGTGCCACATGAGAACCTAGCGATGGCCATGGCCAATGGTTATTACCGCGTCACGGGGAAGCCGGCTGCCGTAATGCTGCATGTTACCGTCGGGACGGCAAACGCTATCTGCCAGATCATGAATATGGCGCGTGATAACATTCCGGTATTCCTTTGTGCAGGTCGTACGCCAGCAACGGAGACCGGACATGCCGCCTCGCGAGATGTCTATATCCATTGGGGGCAGGAATCGTTCGATCAGGGAAGTATGCTTCGCGAATACGTTAAATGGGACTACGAACTCCGAGCCGGTCAACCCATCGAAGCTCTAGTCGATCGCGCTCTCGACATAGCAATGAGTGAGCCACGCGGGCCGGTTTACTTGGCATTACCGCGAGAGGTACTTGCCGACGCAACAGTACCAATGCGACGCGATAACGTCCGACCACTTGGCGTCTCGTCAAGCGCACCGTCGAGACATGTCGTGGATCAAGTGTTACGGATGTTGGCCGAATCGCAGTCCCCCCTGATTCTGACATCATCGGCGGGCCGATCGCGAGAGGGAGCGGTCGCGCTGTCGAGGCTCTGCAGTTCTCAGGCAATTCCGGTTCTTCAGATCAATGCAACGGACGCCAACTTACCCAGCAATCACCTGATGAATCTTGGATTCGCGCAAGATCCTGGGCTTCATCTTCAGGACGCTGACCTCGTTCTTGTTATCGACTGCGCGGTACCGTGGTTGCCCCGCTTTTCCAGACCCAGGCCAGCCACTAAGGTGGTGCATATCGGCGCTGATCCCCTAGTGAGCCGCCACCCCTTTCGAGAGTTTGAAGCCGATCTGTTGGTAGCCGGGAACGTCGCAACGACACTTGGGATGTTAAATGAGTTGGCAGGAACGCTCGAAGATGACGTTCGACGGAAGAGACAGGATCGGATTGCCGCGGAGCGGGCGAAAACGTTGCAAGCTAGGACCGATCTCGTGCGACGTTCGCGAGACGAATCGCCCATCCACCCAGCGTGGCTTGCGCACTGCATAAATGAGGCGACGTCCGAAGGATCTATCATTATCAATGAACTCGGTACGGCGGTGAGCCGCTTGGAGTTTTCGGGGCAGGATCGCTACATTGGAAGTTCGCCGGCTGGCGGACTAGGGGGCGGTCTCGGCACGGCACTTGGTGCAAAGCTCGCCGCACCAAATAGCGATGTCATTGCGATCGTAGGAGACGGCTCGTACATGTTCGGAAATCCCGTTCCGTTTCACTACGTGCAGCGAGCACAAAATCTACCAATTCTGACGATTGTTGCGAACAATCACCAATGGCTTGCGGTGAAGCAATCTACGCTCGCCGTCTATCCAGACGGTGCAGCATCGAGGGTGAACGCCATGCCTGTCCAGGGCCTCGATCCATCTCCGGCCTTCGAGAGAGTGGCGGAATGCTGTCAAGGCTGGGGCGAGGCGGTCGACGATCCAGCTTTGCTTCCCGATGCGCTAGCGCGCGCCTTCAAGAAGGTGCGCTCGGGAATCCCCGCTTTGTTGAATGTCCATACGCAGCCGATCCGATAACCCACCGGGATGAAAGCCGCAGGACGGCCAAGCTTAACGACCGGCGGGTAGAACGTATCGCTGCTTGCCTCCGCAGTGTTCGGCAAGGCGTCGATGGACGAACTGTGTCGACTATAGTGCAGATGCTTGCTCATCAGGCGAGCAACCGCCGCAACATCGCAGGCGATCTCTTTGTAACCGGGACAGTCCTAGGCGATGCATGCTGCGGACGCCAAGGCCGTCTTCCCGAAGTCACTCGGACAGGAGTCCGCGCCGGCCGCACCACGGCGCCGCCGCGGGCTGACGTGGGCTGTCCCGTGTCACCCGCTCATGGGACTGACCTGAGCAGCATGGGTCTGCATGATTAGATGCATTTTGCGGGCTCAGCCGGCCTCGTCAAGTGATTGGGGCTGGTCCGTGCCGTGAGCTCGGCGTGTCGTCACACGAGGAAAGTCTGTCATGTCCAGCGAGCGCGCAGCGTCTGTCCTGATTGTCGGTGCAGGGCCTGTCGGCCTTACGCTTGCACTCGATCTTGCTCGGCGCGGCATTGAGGTCGCGATCATTGAGCGGCGTGGTAAGGGCGATGCACCCGACCCGAAGTGCAACCATGTCAGCTCTCGGTCAATGGAGGTCTTTCGACGGCTCGGCGTTGCATCAAAGCTGCGTAACGCCGGCCTACCCGAAGATTATCCGCACGCAGTCGCTTACCGCACCGCTTTTACCGGGCGTGAGTGCGGTCGGATCCACATCCCGTGCCGGCGCGACCGCTTCACCGATCGGACCGGTGTAGATTCGAACTGGCCAACGCCTGAGCTCCCGCATCGCGTCAACCAGCTCATGCTCGAGCCGATCCTATTCGACTACGTCGCAGCAACGCCACGCGTCAAAATTTACAATCGCGTAGAACTCGAGAGTTTCTCCCAGGATGAGGGTCAAGTCACTGCCGTTGGCCGCGATCGCGATACCGGAGAGGTCCACACCTATTCCGCCCGATATCTCATTGGATGCGACGGGGCACGATCGACGGTGAGGCGGGGGCTCGGCATCAAGCTCGAAGGCGACGGAGAATTCATGCGCGTGCAGGCGACCTTTATTCGCGCCCCCCAGCTCATTGCTCAACAGCAGCACGAACGAGCCTGGATGACCTACTCGCTCAATCCGAAGCTGAGTGGCAATGTGATCGCGATTGATGGGCGTGAGCTATGGATGATCTTCAACTTTCTCCGGCCCGACCAATTCGATTTCGATGCGGTGGATCGTGACGGCAGCATTCGCGCAATTCTCGGCGTCAGCCGTGATTTCAGCTATGAGGTCATTTCGAAGCAAGACTGGATCGGACGGCGCCTGATTGCTGATAGATTTCGCAACCGGCGCATCTTTCTCGCCGGCGATGCGGCCCACCTCTGGGCACCGTATGCTGGCTACGGCATGAATGCCGGCATTGCGGATGCGATGAATTTGTCGTGGCTACTCGCCGCGAATCTCAACGGCTGGGCGCCTGCGGCGATTCTCGATGCCTATGAGGCGGAGCGATGGCCAATCACTGAGCAGGTATCGCATCTGGCGATGTCGCAAGCTGAAGAAGAGACGCGGCGCCGCAGCTCTGTTCCTGCCAACATCCTTGAAGAAGGACCTGAAGGTGAGCAGGCCCGCGCCGAAGCTGGTCGTGTTGCTTGTGAGACGAATACCAAGCAATTCGCGGCTGCCGGCCTGAATTTTGGTTACTTCTACGACGGTTCGCCATTGATCGCTTACGATGGTGGCGCGCATCCGACCTACACACTTGGGAGCTTTACCTCGTCGACGGTGCCCGGGTGTCGTGTTCCCCATTTTTGGTTCGACGACGGCCGCTCGCTCTACGACGCTCTTGGGCCGGAATATACCTTGTTGCGATTCGATCCGTCGGTCGATGTCGGCCGAATCGTTGCCGCCGCGCAGGAGCGTGGATTTCCACTCACGGTGCTTGATGTGGTGTCGAAAGAAGCAGCTGCGCTTTATTCGACCAAGCTGGTGTTAGCGCGACCCGATCAGCATGTCGCTTGGCGTGGAGACGATTTGCCGAGCGATTCGTTCAGTCTGATAGACCGTTTGCGTGGAGCCTTAGCAGGGAAGGCAGGAGAGGGTGAATACCTAAGGCGTATGGGTTAGCGATGCCGCCACTGACTGTTAGAGGCATCGCGGCCCAACCGGGTAATACAAACAACGGTTGTCCTGATCAGCACCACCGTGGCTCTCAGCAATTGCCCGGGGCGGAGGAAGAACTGCCCCCTTAGCATATAGCTCCCCGTGACTGCGGTTCAAGTCAAAATATCTCCGACAACTTCCCGCAGGTCAGCAGCGGTGTGGTTCACCGTCGCGCGCTGATCCACCGCATATTTGAACAGCACGTTCGCCAGGCAGAAACCCCTGTCGGCCGCGCAACTGGCGAACAGTGCACCCGCGCCGGTCAGTCTTTGCCGGCCGCTTAACGGCGTCGCTCGTGAGCTGAACTAAGCCGTTTCGTGTCACCCGCTCATGGGACTGACCAGGCCGGCGCGGCTCGGCATGATCAACGTCCCGACTCCACGTCCAGACAGGCGTTTCGTATCATGACAGTCCCTCCCTTCGAGTTCAGTGAGGCCGTCCTCTCGCCCCGCGACGGTTCGCCGGCCTACATGACCGGATTTGAGAACTCTTTCGCGACCGAGGCGGTTCCCAATGCACTGCCTCTGGCGCGGAATTCGCCGCAAAAAGCGCCGCTCGGCCTGTATGCCGAACAGCTTTCTGGCACCGCGTTCACGGCCCCACGTCACAGTAATAAGCGCACCTGGTTCTATCGCATCCGACCCTCTGTCCAGCATGGCCGCGGCTTTCGCCAGGTCGATGCCGGACTGATCCGGACCGCTCCTTGCCGTGATGAGTCGAACCTGCCGATCGCGCAAATGCGATGGGCGCCGATCGCCATTCCAGAAGAGCCGTGCGACTTTCTCTCTGGTCTGCGGACAATCGCCACAGGAGGCGATGTGCACCTCCAGCTTGGCATGGCGGCGCATGTGTATGTGGCCAACCGTTCGATGGAGAACCGTTACCTCTACAACGCTGACGGCGAACTGCTGCTCGTGCCGCAGGAGAATTCGATCCGCGTCTTGACGGAATGCGGAGTCCTCGATGCTATCCCGGGCGAGATCGTCATCGTTCCCAAGGGCATGAAATTCAAGATCGATCTGCCGAACGGACCGGCCCGCGGTTACGTTTGCGAGAACTACGGCAATTATCTCACGCTGCCCGAACGCGGCCCTATCGGCGCCAACTGCCTTGCCAATCCACGCGACTTCCTGGTGCCCGTCGCGCGCTTCGAGGACAAGGAGAAGCCATGCCAGCTTTTCGTGAAGTCGCTCGGCCGCCTGTACGTGACGGATCTTCCGCAGTCTCCCCTTGATGTCGTCGCCTGGCATGGCAACTTCGCGCCAGTGAAATACGATCTGCGCCGGTTCTCGCCAGTCGGATCGGTTCTGTTCGACCATCCTGATCCATCGATCTATACCGTTCTGACCGCGAGCTCTGAGATCGCCGGGACAGCCAACGTGGACTTCGTGATATTTCCCGAGCGTTGGATCGTAATGGAGGATTCCTTCCGGCCGCCATGGTACCACATGAACGTGATGAGCGAATTCATGGGGCTCATCTACGGCGTCTACGATGCGAAGCCGGATGGCTTCGTTCCGGGCGGAATGAGCTTGCACAATGGCCTGATCGCGCATGGTCCGGATGCGGAAGCTTTCGAGAAGGCGAGCCATAAGGCCTTGGCCCCCGAACGTTTGTCGGGGACGATGGCCTTCATGTTCGAGACCCGTTATCCGCTGAGCGCCACGGCTTACGCTTCACAGCTGCACTTGCTCGACGGCACTTATCCGAACTGCTGGGACGGCCTTAGCCGACAGTTCGGTGGCGGGAAGCCCTTTGGCTCGACCTAAGCCGGAGCCGTAGCGCTGTCCTCATATGCGTCAGCGGCGGCAACATCTTCGATGCCGAGATAGATGCCGCGCGAACATCCGATTCGATGGGGCTCTCGGCCAAGTCTCACTCATGATCAGCGTCAGGCAGGCAGCGATGATAGACGACAGACTAGAGAAGCAGTACGCGCTGGGGCATCTGCGACCCGATCTGCATTTTCTTCCGGACTGGAATGGGCGAAGCACGGCATTTCGCCAAGCCAGCAAGTGCCAGTTGGATCTATCATACGGAGCAGGCCCACGTGATCGGCTGGATTACTTCCCGAGTGCCGAGCCGAAGTCCTCGCCCACGGTAGTGTTTATTCACGGTGGTTACTGGCAGAGAGGAGATAAATCCTCATACAGCTTTCTTGCCGAAACATTTGTCAAAAACGGCGTTTCCTTTGCAGCGATCAACTACGATTTTTGCCCCGGGGTGCGCATGACCCAGATTGTCGATCAGGCTCGTAAGGCCATGGCCTGGCTGTGGCACAACGTCGATGGTCTGGGCGGAGACCGGGAAAAGTTGTCCATTGTTGGCCACTCAGCCGGAGCGCATATTTCAGGAATGATGATGACGACCAACTGGCCCTCCTTTTCGGAGGGGCTACCGCAAGATCTGGTTAAAGGCGCCATCTTGGTGTCGGGCATCTATGACTTGGGGCCACTACTGGCGACGTCCAACAATGACCAGCTTCATCTCGACCCGGATGAAGCATACAGCCAAAGCCCTGTAAATCAGACAAGAATATCCAACGTTCCGCAGCTTGTTGCTTGCGGAAAAGATGAAACGCAGGAGTTCAAATGGCAGTCCGACCGTTACGTATCGATCTTCCGATCGTTGAACAGGAATATCTCGCGCCACGTTGTTCCGGGCAACCATTTCGACGTTCTCAATGAGCTATGCGATGAGCGCAGCAGCTTTCACCGAACTGCCTTGCATTTCATTGCCTCACTTTCGGACCAATAGCCTGACTCGCTGGCTGTGAGCCGAGATGAAGCATTGAGCGCTCGAGCGAGCAGGAACAGGATCAAGCGGACTTTCTTTCCGGTCGATCGACTAGCTCCAGTGTTTTGGCTTGAAGGGTCTCAAAATGAAATCGTCTGCGCATGTCCCCGGCTCGAGGCTCCCTAAGCGGTTTCGTGATCGTCTTCGCCTTCCTCTCATCGCCGCTCCAATGCTCCACGTTTCTGGACCCGACCTGGTCGTTGCTGCGTGTCGAGCCGGCATCATTGGAGCCTTCCCGACCCTCAATCCCAGGGTACTTCGGGTCAGTGGCGGGCTTGATGCCTGGTTGTCGGACATCAAGCGCGGCCTTGGGGAGGAGTCCGGGGCGTTCGCGCCGATCTGCCCCAATTTGATCATGAGAGCCGATGATCTCGACGACCACGTGGATGCAATCCTGCGATATGACGTCGAGATGGTGATTACAAGCGTCGGCTCTCCGAAGCCAATCATGTCGCGTCTCAAGCAGGCCGGTGTTTTCGTCTTCGCCGACGTGGCCACAGTCGAACATGCTCGGAAGGCGATCGACGTCGGAGTAGACGGATTGGTTCTGCTCACTGCTGGCGCTGGCGGTCAGACGGGATGGCTCAATCCATTTGCCTACGCTCGTGCCGTCCGAGAAATCTTCGACGGACCTATTGTGCTCGCTGGAGGCATAAGCGACGGGGTGGCGCTGCGGGCGGCAGAGGTCTTGGGGTGCGATCTCGCCTACATGGGAACTAAGTTCATTGCCGCACGCGAAAGCATGGCGGCGGATGCTTACCGGGAGATGTTGGTCCGATCATCGATGGATGATATCGTGTTAACGAAGGCCTTCAATGGCCTTTGGGGCAGCTACCTTCGTCCATCGATAGTAGCGGCCGGGCTGGATCCGGACAGGCTCGATGAGTCAATTTCCGCGGCCGAAGCGAAGCAGCGGTATGGCTCCCGCTCGACCGGTCCTAGGAGGTGGACCGGTCTCCAAAGTGCGGGCCATTCCGTATCAGGCGTGCGGGCCGTCGAGACAGTCGCGGAAATCGTCGAACAAACTTTACAAGAATATGAAAACGCTCAGAATCAATGAGGGTCTTATCGGCGGCAGGAATGATGAGTTTCAAGCGCGATCGGGCGTGGCATTCCAAGACCTGACGGTTGGCGCACGCAGGCTCACGACATGTTGCTCAGGCAACCTTCGGCGTTCGAAGGTGTTGAATCGGGATGCTCAAGCCGTGCCTTGTTCGATCACATCGTCGATGATGGATCTGACCGTGTTCGATGATGGCCTCGGCGCTTCGAGCTATTCGTCGACGGCTGCAAGGCGTGATGCTGGAGGTTCTACCTACTGCTTCCGCCGTGAAGTCGCATGTTTTCGCGACAAGTGATCTCGCCTTTGCCGTTGGGTGTGGATCGTCAGATCTCCCCGCGGTGCCGAACGTTGCAACATGCATTCCGGGCGTTGCCTGAATGGACAGCCGTGAAGTTGCGCGAGGTCGGTGCAGCCCGTCAGATATTCGGGCGGTGGTCGGCGCGGTAACAACGCCGGATGGATCCGGAGCTTCCGTCGGCTGGCTAAGCTGCGCGATCGGCCGGCTCTCTGCACAATGGTGGCGCTGGTCGAAGCGCGACGACTTAGCGGGGAGGGGGTTGCGCTCCAGCTCTCGAGAAACCAGCGATGCGATAGCATGCTTGCGGTATGCTTTGTCCTACTGACGCGACTTCAAGTGCCTGATTGACGTGGGGCTTGCTCAGTATACGTATGCCTCTATCGAGGCGCCTTCGATGCCGATACTGTGCGCGACGACCGCGGCGGCGAAACCTTCCAATGACAACTCGAGAATCATGAGGACCCTATGCGTAGCAATCTTCAGTTCTATATCGACGGATCGTGGGTGCAGCCCAGCAGCCAGGCCGTGATCGACGTCATCAACCCGGCGGATGAATCGGTGGCCGGCCAGGTCGCGCTCGGCGACGCCAACGACGTCGACAAGGCGGTCGCCGCGGCGCGCAAGGCGTTTGAGACGTTCTCGCTGACGTCGGTCGAGGAACGGCTTGCGCTGTTTGACCGGATCATCGCCGCCTATCAACGGCGGATCGGCGACCTGGCCTTGGCGGTGTCGGAAGAAATGGGCGCGCCCCTGTGGCTTGCAGAGCAGTTGCAGGCACCGGTGGGCCTCGTCCATTTCCAGATCGCTCGCGCCGCGCTGGCGAACTACAGCTTTGAGCAGGGCATCGGCACCACCGAGGTCGTGCGTGAGCCGATTGGCGTCTGCGCCCTCATCACTCCGTGGAACTGGCCGGTGAATCAGGTGACCTGCAAGGTGGCCGCCGCATTGGCGACGGGGTGCACGATGGTGCTGAAACCGTCCGAGGTATCGCCCTTTTCCGCGACGATCTTAACGGAGATCCTGCAGGATGCCCAGGTGCCTGCCGGCGTGTTCAACCTGGTACATGGAGACGGACAGGGCGTAGGCAACGCCCTGACGAGTCATCCCAACGTTGATCTCGTCTCGTTCACCGGCTCGACGCCCGCCGGCATCCAGGTGGCGCGCAACGCTGCGTTGACAGTGAAGCGCGTGCATCAGGAACTGGGCGGCAAATCGCCGAACATCCTCCTGCCCAGCGCCGAGCTGGCATCGGCGGTGAAAGCTGGCGTGGCCCAGGTCATGCTCAACAGCGGCCAGTCGTGCAATGCGCCATCTCGGATGCTTGTACCGGCTAAGCGGATGGCCGAAGTCGCTCAGCTTGCCCGCGCTGCAGCAGAGGAGTGGGTCGTCGGACATCCGGCCAGCAACGCCAAGATGGGTCCGGTCGCGTCCGAGGCGCAGTGGAACAAGATCCAGCGACTGATCAAGGCTGGCATAGATGAAGGCGCGACGCTCGTCACCGGCGGCCTTGGCCGACCCGAGGGACTAGATACAGGCTTCTATATCCGCCCGACAGTTTTTGCCGACGTGACGAACGATATGACCATAGCGCGGGAAGAGATCTTCGGGCCGGTGCTCTCGATCATTGGCTACGCTGACGAAGCGGATGCAGTGGCGATCGCCAACGATACGGTGTTCGGCCTCGCCGCTTATGTTCAGGGCGAACACTCTGCGGCAGAGGCGGTGGCGCGGAAGCTGCGGGCCGGACAGGTGACGCTAAATTATGCCGACATGGATTTTGCGGCGCCGTTTGGTGGATACAAGCAATCCGGCAACGGACGCGAATGGGGAGAGGTCGCGTTCGGCGAGTTCCTGGAAACCAAGGCGATCGTTGGCTTCCGCAAAGCGGCCTGACGTGCGCGCTGATTTGATAACCGGGCCCGCTCCGCTTTCGAACCAGCTAACACGAATTCAATCCGCATAAAGGTTTGACGAACTGGATCCGGTCTGGAGAAGCGGAACAACGCGTTTCGGTTTCCCCTCACCGGACCAAGCCCAGCGATGAACGTTGATGGTCGGCGACGACCTGGCTCACCTGAAAAGCAACGCACGGGAGGAGGCGCCGTCTTTCCAGGCTCACTGCCGGACACGCCTGTACAACGAAAACCATTGGGCATCTTTATGCGGCAATAGAGATGCCCCGCGAGAGTGAGCTTTGCGCAGATGGTCGAATATGTTGACCTCAAACGCGAATTCCACCCATTGCGCTTTCACCGGCAAGCGTGCCGTTTGTTGTTCGAGCATACCCCAACCATCGGTGCCCTCCTGGACAACGCCACACGGCCCTAACTTCGGTCGCTCTCCGGCGCGATGGGTCTCCGCACGGAAGCGGCCGGATCGCCATTTGTGAGGATAAATGAAAGTCGGAAAGAAGATCCTGATCTGCGGGGCCGGCATTGCCGGCCCCGCATGCGCCTATTGGCTGCACAAATACGGCTACGCCGTCGTCGTCGTGGAAAGGGCGCAGACCCTCAGGGATGGCGGTCAGAACGTCGACATTAAGGGTGCAGGGCAGCAGGTCATCAAGATGATGGGCCTCGTTGATGAGATCGAATCCAAGGACACCCTGGAACAGGGCCAGAAGTATCTCGATGCCGCGGGCAATCTGATCGCCACCTTTCCGAAGGGAGCCATCGGCACGCTGACGAGCGATTTTGAGATTCTGCGAGGCGATTTCGCCCGTGTCCTCTTCGAAGCCACGAACGCCGACTGCGAATATCGCTTCGGGAGGTTCGTCACCGACCTCGAAGACACCGGCGCTTGCATGTCGGTCACCTTCGACGACGGCTCAGTAGAAGACTTCGAATTGGTGATCTGCGCCGAGGGCACCAACTCCGCAACCAGAGCCAGGATCCTGGCCCAAGAAATCCGCTTTCGCTACCTCGGCGCCTACATGTCGTTCTTCAAGATTCCTCGACGCCCAGAGGACGGCAACTGGGCTTATTCGGTCAACGGCGTGGGCGGCACATTCATCACGCTACGACCCGGGAACGAGACGGAGACGACCGTCCTGACGACCTTTCTCCGGAAGAAACTCGACATCGAGGGCGACAATGTCGCGGCGAGACGGCGGTTGCTGCTCCAGGCGCTCAAAGGCCGAGGCACGATCGCCGATCGGATCACCGCGCAGCTCGATACGGTCGAGGACTTTTATTTTGGGCCGATGAGCCAGGTAAAGGCCTCCACCTGGTCGAAAGGCCGGTTCGTCTTGGTCGGCGACGCGGCGCACTCTCCGACGCCGTTCACGGGGACAGGTACGGCTCTCGGTTTGGTTGGCGCCTATGTGCTCGCTGGCGAGATCGGACGATGCGAGACCCACACTGAAGCCTTTGGCGCCTATGAAAAGTTGGTCCGCCCCTATATCGAAGTGTCACAGAACCAGTTGAGTCCCCGCCTCATTCGGATACTGCATGCGAAAACCTGGTTCGGGATTTCACTTACGCGTCTCACTCAGAGGACCTTCGCGAGCACCGTCGTGCAAAAGCTGTTCAGACCGAGCCCGGCGAAGCGAGAAAAGCAAGTCGCAGAGGATTTCGTATTTCCGAGCTACGATGGCGGGAGAACGATGCGTTGAGCGCTCTTGCAAGTTGCTCATCAGCACGACCTTTGTGACGTGACAGTGCTGTGCCGTGGGGATGCACGCTTCATGCGGCCTGCCCAACGTTTCTGCCCGCCGGCTCTTGAGCGATGCCGCCACTTTGGCCATCATGCTACCCGGTCATTTTCGCAGCAGCCCGCTGCGTCAGCGCCTGGCTAACCTCAAGAGCAAATTCGAGAGATCCTCAAACGGGCGCGAGAGGAGGAGGCAAGGTCTTTCCGGACTCGCTGTCGAACACGTTCAAAGGGCTGTGCAAGAAAACCTGGAGGATCCTTATGCGGCAATAGCCCCGCGCTTTGCCCGGATGGCCGAATATGTTGACCTCAATTGATCTCGAGCGCGAACTCCACCCGTTGCGCTTTGACCGGCAAGCGTGTTCGAGCATGGTCCAACCAACGGTGCCCTTCCGGGCAACCCAGTACAGCCCTAAGTTCGGTCCCTCTGTTCGCCGGCACCTGATTCAGTCGATCGGCTCGACGATGATCGGGCACTCAGCCCTGATGACATGTGATCGAACGCCTGTCGCGCCTCTTGGACCTGTGGCAGCATGGCAAGTGTCCAAGCGTGAAGCTCTCTAAGTGGCTGCTGCAGAGTACGGCCAAGGTCTGTGATCTGATACTGGACGGCCACCGGCGACGACGACATCACCTGACGCGAAACTAGCCCATTGCGCTCAAGGCGGCGAAGGCATTGGGTAAGCGCTTTCTGGGTGATCCCTTCGAGCCGGCGCCTGATCACGTTGAAGCGCTGCGGTCCATCGTTCAGAACGGCCAGAACCATCGCCGACCACTTGTCGGCGATCTCGTCGAACAATGCGCGGCTCGGACAGTCCGATGAGAAGCATTGCGGCTGTAGCTCGAGCAAGGCGGTTTCCTCCGATATACCAAGGCGATTTAGGGGGCCTAGTTGACGCTTGGTATATTCTAGATACTTAGCACAGGCGTTATTTGCAACAGAGAGACCTGTTCCATGTCGCACGCCAACACGAGCTGGACTTATTTCAGGGAAATTTGAGCGAATTCGCGCCGCGCAAGCGCACGAGCGGCTGGACGATCGCGGCGCCGATTTTCGGGAGGCGCACACCGCAGCCTAGAACGTGCCCAAGCAATCATCCGAGTTCGGGAGATGGGAGCAAGCGATCGCGATTTGAGCTTGCGGGCCGCTTTTTGAGATCTCCTACGGCCGCGCTTCATGCGGACCGGCTCGCTCGAATGAGAAAGCAAACAGGTCGAGGGCAACTGTGCTCTGACCGAAACGCTCACGCCGCCCGTACTGAATCTAGGAACTCCGCGACTTCGTTCTCGAGCCGGCTGCTTTGGCCGGCGAGCGCCTTCGCCGAAGCGAGCATCTGAGAGGAAGCGGCGCCGGTCTCGTTGGCGCCTTGCCTCACATCAGCGACGCTGGCCGAGACTTCCTGCGTGCCGTGCGCGGCCTGCTGCACATTGCGAGATATCTCGCGCGTAGCCGAGCTCTGCTCCTCGACCGCAGACGCGATGGCTGAGGCAATCTCCGACATGCGCGCGACGGTGTCGCTGATCTCCTTGATCGAGCCGACCGATTCCTGTGTGGCGCTCTGGATGCCGCCAATCTGCTGGCCGATCTCTCCCGTGGCCTTGGCGGTCTGCTCCGCCAGGGCCTTCACCTCCGAGGCGACCACTGCAAAGCCGCGCCCGGCTTCGCCGGCGCGCGCCGCCTCGATGGTGGCGTTGAGCGCCAGAAGGTTGGTTTGGCCCGCGATCGCGTTGATCAATTCGACCACGTCGCCGATCCGCGCCGCGGCCGTGGCGAGTTCGCTGACCCGTTCATTGGTCGTACGGGCCTGTTCCATCGCTTCACGAGCAATCTTCGCAGAATCATGCACCTGGCGGCTGATTTCATCGACTGAGGAGGCCATCTGCTCGGTGGCAGAGGCGACCGATTGCACATTCCTGGATGCCTCTTCGGAGGCGCCCGCGACCACTGTTGCCAACTCCAGCGAGCGCCCGGCCGTTGTCGTTAGCGTGCCGGCGGATCGCTCCAACTCACTTGCGGCCTCCGAGACTACACTGATGACCTCGCCGATCGCGGTCTCGAATTCGGAAGTGAAGTGCTCAACGCGCTGGCCCCGCTCGATTTTGGCCTGCGCGTCCGCCGCAGCGGCAACTTCGGCCGCTTTCTTTGCCAGGAGCGCTTCCTTGAAGGTCACGAGCGACCCTGCCATCGCTCCGATCTCGTCGGCACGATCGCCGGCAGGGATCGCGACATCGTTGCGGCCCTCGGCCATCTCGCCAATCACCTCGGTCAGATTTACGATCGGAGCAATCACACGGCGGCGCAAGAGCATGGTCACACCGACAAGCAGGCCGAGCAGGGCGACGACGACGGCGGTGGCGATACCCAAGAGGATGCGAGCTCGATTGCGTTCGTTTGTGGCACGTTCGCGGGCTTGCGTGATCGCGGCATCGCGAATGTCGAAGAATTTCTGTACGGCGGGGAGCACCGAGGCCGTAAATTGATCGGCATCGAGCGCGTCCTTCGCGTCGCCCATCCTGGCGGCGATTTCATTGTCAATGATCGAAGCCGCACGACCGAAATAGGCATCCTTGGCATCTTTGAGTGCTGCCGCGAGCGGGGCCGGATTGCCAAGCTGATCGATTCCAGCTTCCACAACTTCGCGGTCGGCTTCGATCCGGCCCTGGGCGCGGTCCATAATCGCCTTTTCTGCCGCAGCAACTGGCCGACGAGCGCTTACCGCTGGTGACAGGGCGGCCGCGCGGCCTCCGACGCTCGCACGCAGGTCCTGCGCGGTGCGGGCGATATTCAACAACGTCGTCAGGGAAGCGTCGGAACTAGCGACCTTGTTTTGCAACCGGTTGAGCACCGGTTCGAGCGTGGCGGCGGCTTGGGCCACAACGGGCATGAACCCCATTGTCGCTTGTTGGTCACGGGACGCGAGCGGCACCAGCAGGGCAGCATCGGCCCGGCTGCGAATGTCAGCCAATTTGGATGCGGCCTGATTGAGAGCGTCGGCAATGCCGCGATCGTCATCGAGCTCGGCTAAAGCTTGGCGGGCCTTTGCCAAGGCCGCATCAGAGGACTGTTTGGTCTTGGTCGTCGCATCAAGCTGGGCGTTGGTGGCCGGTCCATCCTGGAACAGTGCGAGGTAGGGCAAGCGATGACCAATGACATTTTGTGAAAAGAGCAGGACAGCACCGAAAGCCTCGACCGCCTTGATCGCATCCGATTTGTCGACCATTGAACGATATTGTCCGACGACGATCTGCGCTGCGGGCAACACCGCCAGCACGGTCACAGAGGCCATCGACACTGCAAAGAGCTGACCGATCTTCATCGCTGTTCCCACCACATTGTTGTGTTTCAATGAGATGATGGAGATAAGCTAAAATTTGCCTAAGCGGTGCACTGGTAGATCAAATAAGTTGACTGTTAATTCAAATAGCTTATACTTGATGATGAAGCGGTGCGCGGTCATTTCTATACCGCACGTAATAGTAACTAACCGGGAAAGGCGACCGGCCCGGAGGCGGCGAGCGACCGAGAGACCTTCTCGACGACAGCGCGGACGAAGCCTCGCACCTCGACGAGGTCGCCAGTAACGCACAACGTGGCCCACCATGCGAGCGGGGACTCCCGCGATTCTTGGGGGTGACAATAACGGAACACGCCTTGATCAATGTCCGGTGGTCGCCGTCAGGTGCGGCGGATAGCGCTCGCCTGCGACTCGTATCGCCGCGGCGGATTTCTCGATCTTATCGAGGTCGGCTGCAGTCAGCTCCACGTTCGCAGACTTGAGGTTTTCCTTCGGGTGGCGCGAGGATTCGCGCAGAAGCGGGCAGAGCATGCCCGCTTCATCGAGGCCAGTGCCCCTCGCACCTTGGCACGCCACGGCCCCGCTGCTTCCCTGAATTCCGAGCGCCCTTACCAAAAAGCTTAACATGCCTGAATTACCAGCCCAGAAAATTCGGTCTAGGATGAGGTTTTCTCTCGTGGGGCATTTCATGTTCGACACCGCCACCACCGCGTTTTTGCGCGCGGTTCGCGATGTAGTATGCGAGAGCGTCTCGCGCAGCGAGACCGGAGCACGTGTCCATGTAACCTCGAAGATCCTCGAGGCAGCCACAATGGGCGAAGTTTCTCCCGAGGGTCTCAGGCGGGTTGGCCGTGAGGCTCTGTCTCACGCGGCCACCATGTGGCGCTGATCCGGAGCGGCCGTGAACTTCCAGGTGACGGTTCTTAAGATCCTGGTGGCCTATCCGGATGGATTCGCCTTGATGGAGGACCTCAAACGCGACATGGCCGTCCTGGCGACTAGCGGACGCGATTGGGCGGACCGAACCAGACGCCTCGCGGCACAGGTCCCGGATCTCGACATCTGGTCACAAGGGCTGGTCGAACGCGTAAGCGGCGGGTGGCGATTGACTTCCAAGGGGCGGGAGGTGCTCGAATTTATGGAAGCCCGGCCGGCTACGCCCCAACCCGTCGAAGCAGTCTCGATCGATCACGGAGCGATACCCGAAAAAGCGCTCGTTCCTCCGCTCCCGCTGCCTGCCGACCGTGCGAAGCGGCGCCGTGAACGCCGGGAGGCCCGCGAACGGGCAAGAGCAAGCGCCTCTTAAGGTGTCATCGGGACCAAAGAATTGTCGCCAGCTTTGCGCGGCGGCGCAATAGTCCCGGACTGTCGCTCGCCTCCTCAGCCTCAAGCGCACCGCCGTTGCTTGTTTGCGGCCATGCCGCCCCGATCTACCGATCGCGCTTCGATTCGGCCACTAGGCAGCCGAGTTGTGCACCGGGCACATCAAAGAGCCGGTACGGCCCGAAACGCGAACCCACGCGCGGTCGCCGGGCCGTACCACGCCCGCGTCCCCGCATTCACACCCTCAGCGAAACCTGAAGAGTCCAGCGCGTGCAAGCATTGCACCGAAACTGACTGCTCTGCTTCTGTGCTCAAGAGTCTGACGATCGCCTCAATAGATCTTGAGAACACGCTCGCCGGACGGTCCAAGCTGTAATGATCACGAAGCGTCCTGCCGGCGTAGTCGTGGCGGAACAGGCCGCGGTTGCGCAAGAGTGGTACCACCTGCTCGGCGAACAAGTCGAAGCCGCCGGGCAGGAAGGGCGGCATGACGTTGAAGCCGTCGGCGGCACCGTTTTCGAACCAGAGCCCGTTGCGCTCAAGGCGGCGAAAACATTGGGTAAGCGCTTTCTGGGCGATCCCTTCGAGCCGGCGCCTGATCACGTTGAAGCGCTTCGGTCCATCGTTCTGCACCGTCAGAACCATCGCCGACCACTTGCCGGCGATCTCGTCGAACAGTGCGCGGCTCGGACAGTCGGATGAGAAGTATTGCGGCCGTGGCACGAGCAAGGCGGTTTCATCCGATATACCAAGGCGATTTAGGGTGCCTAGTTGACGCTTGGTATATTCTAGATACTTAAGGCGGGGGTTTACTGCAACAGAGAGACCTGTTCCATGTCGCACGTCAACAGAGGCTATTTCGCCCCTTCAGCCCACGTCCCTGGAGTACGGCATCGTCTTCGCACCATGACGCGCGGGCAGCCGGCGTAGGTGAATCCTTGCGCTCTCGGTTGAGCGAGCTTTGAGGTCCGAGCATCCTGCAGCCAACGGCAGAGTGCTGACGGTTCACGATCAGGATCTTCCGTACAGGAATTGCGGGTGCGGGATGTTGTCGTGAAAGCTAGCCATGCGTTCTGCTCCTCTCGGAAGTTGCAATTGAGAAAGCGCAGCGGCGCGTCACGGTCTCGGGTGCGAACATCGCGATTAGCGAACTCAATTCGACTTTCTGACGCCGGACGTCATCACATCGCTAGGATTTGGACGAGCTTTTAGATTAATGAATTTGGTCGAGGATTCATTCCAGGAGTTCGTTGACGCCATCGAGACGGCGGGCGATGCGGATGCATTCGAGAGGGTCGCCGTACGGTTAGCGCAAAAGTTAGGCTTCCAGCAATTTGCATATCTGCGCCTCACCGGCGACCACACCGTGCTGATTTCATCATATCCGCACCCGTGGACCAGCCGATATTTTCATCTTGGATATCAGCACCTCGATCCCGTGGTCCTTCGTGCCCGGGGCGAACGCGATCTGTTCAGCTGGGGCGGGGCGAGCCGCGCGCCTGCCGGAAATCGAGCACAGCGTCAGTTCTTCGATGAGGCGACGACCTTCGGTATTCGATCCGGGATCACTGTACCGATCAGAGGTGGCTTCGGACGAATGGCCGCCTTTACGTTGGCGACGAGCGATCCCGAGATTGATCTACATCGGCGCGTCGACGAATGGAAAGATATCATTCAGCAAGTAGGCCTTTATTTCCATGTCCACGTGGCTGCCAGGCTTGACGCTGCGTTCGGTGCGCATCGGCCTGCTCATGATGAACTGACGCAGCGCGAGCGTCAGTGCCTTGCGTGGACGGCGCAAGGAAAGACGGTCGCCGACATTGCAGTTCTCGTCGCCATTGCGCCGCGGACGGTGGTCTTTCATCTTGAGAACGCGCGCCGCAAACTCGGCGCGGCATCGATAGCCCAGTGTGTTGCGATTGCCCTGCGGCGGGCCTTGTTGGTCTGATCGCGTCCGACACCATCACTTGCTATCTGAGAAATGTGCTGGCGCTGGTCCGCCGCGACGAGTTGTGCTTTGTATCCCAGCCAAAATGGTCTAGCGTGATCCAGCAGATCGATCCGCGCCTGCAAAATCTGACAGGCGATTCCTGGGGCGTTTCTAGTGTCAAAGGCCTCCGATAACAAAAGGAGGTCGGCATGCATGCCATCGCGCTTCAAACGTCCCAATTTGCTCGTCATCTGGATTATTTAACGTCGATGTATCGGCTTCGCCGCCGCGTCTTCAAGGACCGGCTCGACTGGAGCGTCTCGGTTTCAGGAGATATGGAAATCGATCTCTATGATGCCCTCAGCCCGACCTATCTCCTCGTGGTTTCGGAGCAGAGCGCGGTCGTGGGTTGCGTAAGGTTGCTGCCTACCACCGGACCTACAATGCTCGCTGATACCTTTGCCAATTTGCTTGGCAATAGAACGGCGCCAAGAGACGAAGGCATTCTCGAAAGCTCGCGATTTTGCGTCGACACCACTCACTCCGTCGAGCCCAGCCGCACCGGGCTTAATCGAGCAACCTTTGTGCTGTTCGCCGCGATGATCGAGGCGATGCGCGCCAGAGAGGCGCGATCGATTGTGACCGTAACCGATTCCCGAATGGAGCGTATTCTAAGGCGAGCGGGTTGGCCTTTGGAGCGACTTTCTGAGCCGCAGCCGCTTGGGCAGACCATGGCGCTTGCGGGCTTTCTTCACGATTCAGATCAGGCGCTCGAGGCCATGTACCGGCAAGCCGGCGTCGGCGGACCGGTTCTTGTCTCAACTGGCCTGAAACGTAAGGCCGCCTGATCTCTCCTTCAGTCGACGCCGGAGAGCCTCCGTATCATGCTGGCCAATCCGCGCCACAGCTGCGTCGTTCTCTTGAACGTGACGCGAAGCGAGAGGTGGGACGCTCAGGCGTCCCCCCTTCGCTCCGGAGCACGTCAGCCATTGCTGCCAGCTTGCTCCGAGATATTCGGCGTTCCTCAAATCGCAGTTGGCGAGTATGAGCCGAGCGTTCTTCCTGATCGGATTGCAGCATCCATCGAGCATCTCGATGTTGATCCCTTGTCTTTATGGCGGGATCCGCGACTTAAGCCGCGGCTCGTACAATCGGACGTTGGCGTCATCTTCCTGGGCGGCGCGTTCCTTGAGGAAGAGGTGCTAATCGCGGCACTAGAAGGCGCAAGGCACGGCTATGACATCCGGCTGCTCTCGGATTTATCAGTCGCACGACATGAAGCCGATCGTCCCCTCGCTTTAGCTCGGCTCGCCCATTACGGACTCTTCGCGACCACGATCCGGCAAGCTCTGCTGGAATGGGCAGTGTCGCAGGCCGATCAAGCCGTCAGCCGTAAGATCCAGGAACTGCTTTCGCAGTAAGGCGCCTCCCGCAAGCGCTCAGCTTGCAGGACGGGCTCTCGTAAACCGAGCCCGCTTCCCGGTCTCGGCCTTCGGCTTCGATCCCTGGCGCACCACACGTCGTGACTGACGGCCTCCGCTCTATGGATCGACTACGAACTTCGATCGCCTTGCCGAACTCCGACAATGCCCCTCAAAGCAATACTTTGCGGAGGCGGCCGCAAGCGGCCGGCGCATTTTGATTGCCCCCGGCAGGCGCGGTGGGCGGCGCTCCCGCATAGCCCCGAACCGGCAGGCCGCAACCGCGCCCCGTCATATCTCTCGATGAGGAATGTTTGCGTGGCGCGGTCCTCCGCTTGCGCTCCGGCTGTTCCGGTGCGGCCTGCCTCGCACGTTCGTGGCTTTCCGGTCGCTCTTCGCCGCCCACCCCGCCTTTCGGGGGCAGGACGCGGAAGAGAAGCGAACGGAGATCGGCATGTCCAAGCGTTCAACCCACCATCATGCGACCGAGCCGAAACCAAGCCTCTATGAGGAAATCACAACCCACATCGTCGCGGATCTGGAGGCTGGCATCTTCCCATGGGCCCGGCCTTGGGGAACAGGTGGCGGAAATCAGGTCTTTGCGCTGCCTAGGAATGCAGCCACCGGCAAAGCCTATTCAGGGATCAACGTCTTGATCCTGTGGGGTCGGCTGTTTGAGTGCAGCTTCGCCTCATCGCGGTGGCTCACCTTTCGGCAGGCCTCAAACCTCGGCGGGACGGTGCGCAAGGGCGAACATGGCGTCACTGTCTGCTATGCTGACCGCTTCGTCCCTAAGAGCGAGCAGGGTGATGCAAGCAGCGCCAAGCAGGGCCAGCCAGAAGCCGACGGCGCGGCCGTCCCGTTCCTGCGGCGCTACACCGTCTTCAACGTCGACCAATGCGACAACTTGCCGGATCATTGCCTCGTCGAGGCACCGGCCTTGCCTGAGCGTGAGATCGTGCCGCAGGCGGAAGCGCTTGCTGCAGCAACCCGCGCCGATATCCGCATTGGTGGCGCGAAGGCTTTCTACTCGGCATCAGAGGATACCGTCCGCATTCCGCCGCAGCCCGCGTTTTTCGAGCAGATCAACTATTACCGGACGCTGTTTCATGAGCTTGGGCACTGGACCGGCCACCCCTCGCGCTTGAATCGGGATCAGCTCGGAACATTCGGTTCAAAACGCTACGCCAATGAAGAATTGGTCGCAGAGTTGACAGCAGCCTTTGTCTGCGCCGCGCTGTCGATCAAGCCCACCGTTCGCCATGCCGACTACCTGGGTTCTTGGCTGAACGTACTTCGGGAAGACAGCCGCGCGATCTTCCGCGCCGCCAGCAAGGCCACGAAGGCTGCCGACCTCCTGCTTGCGTTCGGAGCCGGCGGCGCGACCTCCGCTACCTTGACGGGAGCCGAACTCGGGTCGTGACGGGTCCGACCAGGCAAACCACGGCGCAGCTCTCGAGATTACAACAAGCGATGGGCTATCGATCGACGCCCGCGGGAGCGTCAGTGTCGCTTGGGCCCGCTTGAATGGCTGATGGCGCAGCCAAGTTTCCCGACTGCAATCGGCCTCTCAACATCAGGCTCTTGGACGAGGCCGCCCGCAAGCAAACAGGCCTGCTCTACAGGATAATCGCCCTGAGCGATCTGAGGATTGCAGCCGTAAACGTCCGGCATAGTCCCCGAAACGCAGACGACCGCGGATTTCCAAGGCCGTGCTGCTGTCGATGGTAGTGCCGACCATGCTTAAAGGGCTCAACTGATCTCGATATCTGACGGAGGGCTCAATGAGAGAGGATCCCTGATATGCCGAAAGCCGAACCGTGCGGCGCGATGCTCGCGCTTCCGATCCGGCTTTGCCGTTGGCACAATCCGATCTCAAAGCGGTGCAAAATGAGCCGGAGCTATGTGCTACGGCACGTTTGGGTTAGCCTCGCGAGAACGGAAGCGTGGTAGAGAAGAACTACTTCTTTTTCTTCTTGGCCTTTTTCGCAGTGGTCTTCTTTGCCGCCTTCTTCGCTTTCTTGGCCATGAGCCCTCCGTCAATCCATAAAAGCTAAAAGTGCAGACCGGGAATCAGCATGCACGAAAGCAACCATAACATCGAATGAGCGAGATTGACATCGCGGCACGCCGGCCAAGTGTTGGGCTTGGAGTCGAGCCACAAGAACCCGCGCATGGCGCAAGAGCACGGCCTCGCGAGCAGTTCTCGGGAGGGCCGGCCAGTCCGTGGATTCGAGATCAAGGCGAACACCATCCGGCAAGCTCTCCTGGAATGGGCGGGTCGCTGGCCGATCAAGCCTTCAGCCGTAGGGAGCTTCGAACCGGCAGGTCGGAACGGCGCTCAGTCACATCTCTCGATGAGGAATGTTTGCATGGCGCAGTCCGTCGCGCTCCGCCCGTTCCGGCCTGCCTCTCACGTTCGGGGCTCGCCGGTCGCTCTTCGCCGCTCGCTCCGCCGTTTGAGGGCAGGGCGCAGAAGAGAAGCCGCGGAGATCATCATGTCCAAGCGTTCAACTCACCTTCGTGCGCGTAAGCCGAAACCTAGCCTTTAGAGGGGGTCGCGGCCTACGGAGGAGAACGGAAGTAAGCTGTAAGCGGTACCATCAAAGCACAGTGAACTCCTGCGCAAATGTGTCAGAAACGTTTCCAGTAAGAAATCGGCAAAGTAGGTAGAGCCATGCGCGTTGCCCCGTCTGTTTTCTACGAGACGCGTTCCTTGAAACACAAATCGGAATGACTGCTCTATGAGAATTGAGACCGATATAAAATCGATGACGCCTCCGTATGAGCTAAACGTCAGCAGCATTCGCGGCCGTTCCATTCCGTCGACCGAGTGCTGATTGAGTCCGATGATGTCCGGAAGCAACTCTCCACTCCTGTTCATTCGCGGCGTCAGCGTCGTGTTCGGTGGCATCGTCGCACTCAACGGCGTGTCCTTCGACATGCACAAGGGACAGATCCTCGGGCTGATCGGTCCCAACGGCGCCGGCAAGACCACGCTGTTCAATTGCCTGTCGCGGCTCTACCAGCCGTCGTCCGGCGACATCCTGATGGAAGGCGCGAGCATCCTGAAGCGGCCGCCGCACCGGATCGCCGAGATCGGCATCGGCCGCACCTTCCAGAACGTGGCGCTGTTTCCGAATTTGTCGGTGATGGACAATGTCCGCGTCGGCACGCATGCCCGCACCTCCTCCGACATCATCAGCGACTCGCTGCGCCTCGCCTGGGTACGTCGCGGCGAGAGCAGCGTGAACAAGAAGGTGCACGAGATCCTCGGCTATCTCGACCTCGAGGACGTCGCCCACACCATCGTCTCCGGCCTGCCCTTCGGCACGCAGAAGCGCGTCGAGCTGGCGCGCGCACTCGCGGCCGATCCGAAGATCCTGCTGCTCGACGAGCCCGCCGGCGGCCTCAATCACGAGGAAGTCTACGTGCTCGGCGACCTCATTCGCCGCATTCGTGACGATCGGCACATGACCGTGCTGCTGGTCGAGCATCACATGGGCCTCGTGATGTCGATCGCCGACCACGTCGTCGCGCTGAACTTCGGCAAGAAGCTCGCGGAAGGCACGCCGGCCCAGGTGCAGGCGGACCCCGACGTCATCAAGGCCTATCTCGGGAGCAAGGACCAATGACGACACTGCTCAACGTCAAGGACCTGCGCGCCTATTACGGCCAGGTCCAGGCGCTCCATGGCCTGTCCTTCTCGCTCAACGAGGGCTCGCTGACCACGCTGCTCGGGGCCAACGGCGCCGGCAAGACCACCACGCTGCGCGCGATCTGCAACATGGTGCGCTCCACCGGCGGCATCGAGTTCGACGGCAAGCCGCTGAACAACCGCTCGACCGAGAGCATCGTGCGGTTCGGCATCGCCCACGTGCCGCAAGGCCGCGGCACCTTCACCACCATGACGGTGGAGGAGAATCTCCAGTTAGGGGCCATCACCCGCAAGGACAGCGCCGGCATCGTCTCCGACATCGAGCGCATGTATGCGCATTTCCCGGTGCTGAAGCAGCGCCACACCCAGCAGGCCGGCACGCTCTCCGGCGGCGAGCAGCAGATGCTCGCGGTCGCGCGCGCCCTGATGCTGCGGCCGCGCCTGATGCTGCTGGACGAACCGTCCTTCGGCCTCGCGCCGCTGGTGGTGCGCGACCTGTTCGGCATCCTCGGCAAGATCAACCGCGAAGACAAGGTGTCGATCCTGGTGGTCGAGCAGAACGCCCAGCTCGCGCTCGAGCTCGCCGACCAGGCCTATGTGATCGAGACCGGACGCATCGTGATGTCGGGCAAGGCCAAGGACATCGCGAACAACGAAGAAATCCGCAAATCCTATCTGGGTTACTGAGGGAGCCGGGACAATGGAGCTGTTCACCAACCAGGTCCTGGCCGGCATTGCCACGGGCGCGATCTACGCCTGCATGGCGCTCGCCGTGGTCATGATCTACCAGGCCATCGACCATCTCAACTTCGCGCAGGGCGAGATGGCGATGTTCTCGACCTTCATCTCCTGGCAGTTGATGCAATGGGGCGTGCCCTATTGGGCTGCCTTCGTGATCACGCTGGCCTTCTCCTTCGTCGCCGGCATCGCGATCGAGCGCATCCTGTTCAAGCCGCTTGCGAAAGCGCCGGTGCTGACCAACGTCGCCGGCTTCATCGCGCTGTTCGCGATCATCAACTCCTCGGCCGGCTTGATCTGGGACTTCACCATCAAGCAATACCCGACGCCGTTCGGCTCTTCGCCGTTCCTCGGCAGCCAGCTGATCTCGACCCACCAGGCCGGCATGATCGGCGTCACCGTGCTGCTGCTGCTCGGCCTGTATTTCTTCTTCCAGTACACCCGCATCGGCCTTGCCATGCGCGCGGCCGCCTCCGTGCCTGAATCGGCCCGCCTCGTCGGCATCAACACCTCCTGGATGATCGCGCTCGGCTGGGGCATGGCGACCGCGATCGGCTCGATCGCCGGCATGCTGATCGCGCCGGTCGTGTTCCTCGAGCCGAACATGATGGGCGGCGTGCTGATCTACGGCTTTGCCGCGGCCGTGCTCGGCGGACTGACCAGCCCGTTCGGCGCCGTGGTCGGCGGCTTCCTGGTCGGTGTCTTCGAGAACCTCGCCGGCACCTACATCCCCGGCGTCGGCAACGAGCTGAAACTCCCGATCGCGCTCGCGCTGATCATCTCCGTCCTGGTCGTCAAACCCGCCGGCCTGTTCGGTCGGCACATCGTCAAGCGAGTTTGATCATGAGCGCTGCAGAAGAAGTCGTTGCAGAAGGCCACCAGGCGGTCGAGGCCGTGCCGAAGCGGGCCATGACTCTCGGCTACGGCACCTCGCTGGTGGTGCTGGCCGCGCTCCTCATCGTTCCAGTGTTCGTCAAGAACTTCATCATCTTCCAGATGACGATGCTCTTGATCTACGGGCTCGCGGTGCTGGCGCTGAACATCCTGACCGGCGGCAGCGGGCAATTCTCGCTCGGCCAGAGCGCATTCTACGCCGTTGGCGCCTATGTGTCGGCGGTGCTGATGGAGCACTTCAACGTCAACTACGCGCTGACCATTCCGGTCTCGGCGGTGGTCTGCTTCGGCTTCGGCTATCTGTTCGGCAAGCCGGCGCTTCGGCTGTCGGGCGTGTATCTCGCGCTCGCGACCTTTGCACTTGCGACCGCCATGCCGCAGCTGCTGAAGCTCAACTTCCTCGAGCACTGGACCGGCGGCGTGCAGGGCCTCGTCGTCACCAAGCCGGACGCGCCGTTCGGCCTGCCGATGTCGCAGGACATGTGGCTGTATTACTTCACGCTCGTCGTGACGATCGCGATCTACATCTTCGCGGTAAACCTGCTGCGCTCCCGTTCGGGCCGCGCCTTCATGGCGATCCGCGACAACGAGATCGCGGCCTCCGCCATGGGCGTCGATGTCGCGCTGTACAAGACGCTGGCCTTCGGCGTCTCCGCCGGCATCACCGGCGTTGCGGGCTCGCTCGGCGCCATCGCGGTACAGTTCATCGCGCCCGATAGCTACACCATCACGCTGGCGATCTCGCTGTTCCTCGGCATGGTCGTTGGCGGCGTCGGCTGGCTGCCCGGCTCGATCGTCGGCGCCGCCTTCATCATCTTCGTCCCGAACATCGCGGAAGGCATCTCCAAGGGCCTCTCCGGCGCCGTGTTCGGTGCGCTGCTGTTCCTCGTCATCTACCTCGTGCCGCATGGCGCGAGGCAGGCCGCTAGCAAATTGAGATAGGCATAATCGGTGACGGGTCAAACCGAGACGCTTTGGTGTCCCGGTTGTGCCTAGCACAAGCATGCTTGCCCGCCCCAGATAAGCCGGCAAGCCGCAGGACGTGCTCCGGCAGGCCGATCTCGCCGGACTCTTCCGTCGGCCAAGGCGTGGTCGCAATTCCTGGAGCAGTTTCCGTCCTGCCATAGCCAAAAATTGAAAGAAATTCGCAACCCTATCGTGCTGACCGCAAGATCTTGCAGCGCGTCCAGCGTGGCGCGTGGCATGGCTGCACCGCTATAGCTGCACCTAGGCGCGCTCGTTGAAGTGCTTGCCTTCGTCGCTGCGCTCGGCCTTCTTCTCGCTGCGGACGTCGGGCGCCACCGGCGATTTCGATCTAGACGTCTTTCTCAGTCATCCGGGTAGTTCGGCCGAGATCATCAGGGCCTTGTCGGTCTCGCTGAGGTCGATCTTGGGCCAGCCGAATTGCCCTTCCATCAGCGGCGCCAGACGGTGTCGCCGAAGCCGCACGGGGCAGGAGGTCTCGGCCTGCACATTTGCTGCAACCCCCTTGTTTCCACACGATCAAAGCCCGACTAAAGCTGGCTCCGCGGCGGCGACCATCGGCGTTCTGAGACTCGTATGATAAGGCCCTCGCGCCCTAAATTAGTGCCGATTGCCGGATTGAGATGGCATTGTTTCAAGAAATCTTCAGGCGGCGGGCGTCATCTGTATTTTCCCGGCGACACGCCATGATATTTTCGGAAGGCCCGGCTGAAAGCTGCCTCGGACTGATAGCCAACTTCGTTTGCCACGACACTCAATGGCAGCTTGCCGCCCTCGAAACGTCTGGCAGCTAGCGTCATCCGCCATGCAGTGAGGTAACCAAGGGGCGTCTTGCCGACCCGCTCAGTAAAGCGTCGCGCAAACGCTGCTCGCGACAGGCCAGCCTCGCCCGCCATATCATCCACCGTCCAATCGGACTGCGGTGTTGCGTGAATTGCACGAAACACTCGCGCCAGTCGCGGATCGTGCATGGCTGACAACCACCCTGTGCCATGTCCGGCTTGAGCCGCTGCGTTGCGCAAAACATAAATCAACAGGCCATCCGCCAATCGCTCGACCAGCATCTCATTACCCTGGCGATCTCCGTCTAATTCCGCCGTCAGCAGCGCCGACAGACCTGCAATACCCGGATCCCGAGCAATGTCTGCAGCCTTAAGGTGAACGAAAGGCGGCAACGCGGCTGCACCAATTTGCCCCCGGATCGCATCTGGCCGGAATTGTCCGCAGAATATCTCCGTCGCTGGGCCTGCATTGACCAGATCAAAAGTACGTTGGGCAAAAATCTCGACCGGGTCCGCCTGCGTTTGTGGACTATCGACGACTTCGTGGGCCGGGCCGTCGCTCAAGACGACCAGATCACCTTCACTCAGTTTGGTGTCGGCACGTCCTGCTATCCGCAGCCAAGCACTGCCCTTTCGTATGAAGTGAAAAGCTAGCGCAGACCCGGCTTCCAGCCGGAAGCCCCACTGTCCGCTGGTCACGCTGCGGGCCAACCGATATTTCGGACGAGCAAACATGCGCAGCCAGTCGCCTAACACGTCCACGGTATGTTCCCCCGATCGAGACGATCTGCAAATTTATCGCGCGTTTCCATCATTGTCCATCTTGGCGCTCTACTCCAGTTATAGGGCTACAACGACGGAGGCCCTCTATGGCAAAGGCAATCTTGGCAACTGCGGCAACCGGCGCGGTCGGCCAGCGTTTGCTCAGCGGACTACCTGCAGACGGTGGCCGGAACAGCCGCCATCGTGATCGACTGATGGCGCGTTGCAAATGTTCATGTGTCAGCCACGATGAACACGCGTCAGCAGAAACCGCCTCCTGAACCAACTCGCAGAACACCTCGGCTTCGATCACTGTTGACATGATCTGTCACCAACTGCGCTTCGCTACAGACGCGTTCGCTTCCAACATAAAGCATGCTTAATCAAATGAGACGCATCGAGTATCAAAAGTATGGCGGACCGGAGGGTATGTACCTTGCGGACTTCAAACTGCCTGATCCCAAGACGGGCGAGGTGGCGATCAAGGTCCACTTCGCGGCTCTCAACCCGGTCGACTGGAAGGTTCGCAACGGCGACCTGAAACTTGTGACCGGCAAGACCTTTCCGCGCGCCATGGGCTGCGATTTTTCAGGCACGGTGCTCGCAATCGGTGCCGGCGTGACGCGCGTCAAACCTGGAGACGCGGTCTTCGGCCTGACACACGTCAAAAACTGCGGCGCTACGGCCGATGCCGTCATCGCGAAAGAGACTTGCCTGGCGAAGAAGCCAGAGACCGTTTCGTTCGAGGATGCCGCATGCCTCGGTACCCCTGGCGTTACCGCCTGGAACGGCCTGATCGACAAAGCCCGTCTGAAGGCCGGGCAGCACGTGTTCGTGAACGGCTGCACTGGTGCCGTTGGAGAGGCGACCGTCCAGATAGCCAAGATGCTGGGCGCTACAGTGTCTGGCAGCTGCGGCGCACAGTCACTTGCGCGGGCCCAGGAGATGGGCCTGAAGACCGTATACGATTATCGCGCCACTGATCTTTCCACCATTGGCCACCGTTTCGACGTGGTTTACGACACCGCCGGAACGATGCCGGTCGCCTTGGGTTTGAGCCTGCTGAAAGGCGGAGTTTTTCTCGACATCGATCCGACGCCAATGAAGCTCCTGCGCGCATTGTTCAACAGGCGATTGAAGCCGATCATCTGCACGGCACGCGCCGACATACTGGACGGATTGGCGAAGGTTGCTGTGAGCAAAAAGCTCCGGCTGCCAGTCGTCGAAACGGTCCCCCTGGCCGATGCGATCCCTTTGCTGACGGCCCTCGAACGCGGCCGCAAGCTGCCCGGCAAGGCGCTGGTCGCGATGCAGTGAGCGGACTGGGGTCGCCATTAGTTTGCGTCGGCATCAGACCTGGCCTCGGCGCAAATCCTCCCCCATCGACCGCCGTAAGCTGGCGGAGGAGGTGCTCGCCAGTGCTGGACGCATCGATTGATAGGTCCTGAGCCTAGGTACGCAATTGATTGAGGCTAAACAGGAGAAGATCACGTCCATCTTCTTCTCCAATACCCGCCGACGCTTCTTGTCGGCCATCGACTTGGCAGGGATACTCGGGCTATCGAACTTAATGCCATCACGATTTAATGGAACAACCTCAAATCAGAAGCGACGATCGCGATCAGGATATGGCCGGAGATGGTGCGGTCATGCGATGGCCACGCCATCTCCGGTTTTCGTAACATCACCATTGATAACGCAGGATGCCTTTGCCGGCGTAGCTCCGCGTGACGGAGGAGAACTCGCCTTCGAAGGTGCCGGCGAGCGAGATGCCATTCCGCAATGCCAACTCGGCGGACGCTGTGGTCAGCGCGACATCGTGCGCCGGCGCCGCGCCATTGACTACGAACGCGGCGCCGGGGAGCGTCTGGAACGTTGCGGAGATCGCGCGATCGGTGTCGAAATTGTGCGCCCACGCCGCGCGGCCACGCAACGTCAGAATCGCGTCGTGCAGGGCGAACGATCCGTCGGTGCGCAGACCAAACTCCGTGCGTGACGCGGCCGCGTCCTTCGCGGCATAGCTCAATGCCGCCACGCCGGTCCCGACGATCGCCTGCTCCGCATAGGCCGGCAGATAGGCCGTGGTCGTCTGCGCAGCCGCATAAGGCGTCAGTCCAACCCAGGGCGTGGCGAAGCGGTAGCCCCCCTCCATGCGCCCGGACAGTACGTTGGCATTGAACCGGGCGCGAAGGTGATCTCCGCCGGCAATTGTCAAGGTGCGGTCGGTCGCGATGTCCTGCCAGCCATAAGCCAATGCGCCGGCGAAATACGCCGCGCGGAAATTGTGTCTGACGAATGCGCCGGCTTGGAACAGGTCCGAGCGCCCGCTGCCGAATCCGTTGGCGATGCTGAAGGATGTCGCGCCGCCAGCAAGCGCAAAGCCAAGCAGCGTGTCGGCCGAGAGGCGATAGTCTGCACCGGCGGCCACGCCATAGATGTTGCTGGTCGCCGTGTTTGACCCGACCGCGGCATTCCCATTGGTGGTTTGCGTCCCGCCAAAGCCTGCCACCCACGAGCTCCAGGCGCTGGCGATCGGGTCGATCTGCGGCGGAGTCTTAGTATGTACTCCCGCAAAAGCATTACTGCCCAACTTCGAACGCGGCATGTCCGCTGACGCATAGGCGTTGGCCGGACTGATGTTGTCCTCCCGCGCAAATCCCACTGCTTCGCCCGATCCGACATTGCCGCCGCGGTTGCCGAGAGACGGATCGAGCAGCACGCCCATGAATTGGCTCGCAGCGTTGAACGTCGCTTGCTGGATACCGGTCGCCGCCTGACCGGAAAACTGGTCGAAAGCTTTCGCCGCGACCTCGCGGCTAGCCAGCATCACAAAGTCGCGCGGTCTCGTGCCATCTGGCGCTGCATCGAGCACGGTGGCCACCGCGGCACCGTTGCGCGACGCCGCAACCGAAGCGAAACTGACGTCGTTGCGCTGGATTGATAATGTCAAAGAATTGGCTGCCGCTCCTGAAGCGGGATTTATGGAGTTGGAATAATCCAGAACAACTTTCAGAAATAGCGAGTTGACTGTCGGATCCGTGAATCTTCCGCTGATGCCGCCGCCGGCGGACAACACGGTCACCGGCTGCGTAAAATTGGTCCAGTGTCCCCCTTGCTCCAATACGACCTGAAGCGCTCCGTTCTCAAGCGTTGCGTTGCCGGTCACATTCAACTGGCTGTGCAGGCTGTTTGCTCCCATAAAGACCTGATAGACGCCGCCCGGCTGAAAGGCCATGTCCCCATTTATCGTCAGAGTGCCTGCGCGGCGTTCCGTCGTGAACATTTCCGGCGCCGAGGTGTAGAGCGCCGACATGCCGGCATACCGCTCTTGTCCCGGCGCCACGATGCCGGCCACAGTGGTGGTGCCGACCGAGCCTGTACCAGTCAGCCGGCCTTCCGTGCCCACCACGACCGGACCTGTTAATGCGCCGTTGACTTCCAACGTGCCGCCGTCGATGCGCGCACCGCCGGCTTGCGCATACGAGCTGGGATGGCCATCCCCGTCTGTTGCGCCGAGTACCAAAGTGCCAGCGCCTGCCTTGTCCAGCGTGCCCAAACCCGTGATGCTGTTGCGCCAAACGTCGAGCGTGCCCGCCGGAAGATCTGCCGTGAAAACACTGCCAATGAGCTGGTTCGTCACAGTGTCCATGAATCCGATCACTGCCGGCCCGTCCATTGCCTTGTCCAGATTGATCCGGCCCCAGCCGAATATATCGTTGACACCATAGGTGTCCGGCCCGGTAAGAGGGACGTAGTTGGGATCCATTGTCTTGGGGTCGAGACGTGTGGCGGTAGTCAACAGCACCGTGCGAAGATCGGCGCCATTCAGATACGGATAGCGCTGGGCCAGCAATGCAACGGCGCCCGTCGTGTCCGCTGCGGCGTTTGACGTGAAATTACCAGGAGCAGACACGCACCAGTACTTCGCCAGGCCACAACTCGTAGTAATGGCGGACAATCTCGCGTCGGCGGCGCTGTCATCGAGGGCGACGGCCGCGATCCAGTGAGATTCCAAGTCCGATCTGTAGTATGGCGCGGCGGCTAGCACGTGAGGATATAGTCCGGGGCGGTAGCCGGCCAAAACGTTGCCGGCCGCGAAAACGACAACCATATCTTTCGCCGCCGCCGTTCCCAGCGCGTTCACAGTGTCCACATAAGGCTTCAAGGTGGGGTCGAGCGTGTTGTAATTGCTCGGATTAAACGCATCGGTAGCCTTGAGCTGCTGCTTGATTGCATCCTGCTGGGCGAAGTCAATGACGAGGGTCCCATTCATAAATTTGATTGGATCCACCAGATCAGGCGAGGTCCAGCTGTTGTTGATCGCGCGCACCTGAAGTCCAGCCATCTGTGTGATGTAGTTGGTTAGACTTGCAGTATCTGGGAATCCGACAACAGTGCCGAGACCGTGGTTGGCGACAACGAGCATGGAATCAAAAGCAACGCCGTCGATACCACCGCTGGCCCCCTGACCACGACTGCCCGCGATCTCCCGAGCAATGAGGGAGCCATGACCAGAAATCCCGTTAAAACCCGGAGGGCCACCATAGGGTACGTCGCCCTGCACTGGATCTCCCCAGGGAGAGACGCCTGATAACGATATGGCTCTTTTCTGCAGCCCCGGGTCCGTGAAAATCACGCCTTTCAGCAGGTTCGGATCGGTGAAATTCGAGCCCGTATCGATTTGCCCGAGCGCGATACCGTTGCCGGAGAAGCCGCGGGCGTAGGCGCTTTGCGTGTTCATCGCGCCCAATTGTGAGTTCGCAACAAAGCTCGGCGTCGCCCACGCGCTCGTCCGCGCGCTCCAGTCGGCTCGCGTCGTGAAAGCCCAAGAATCGGCGAACGGAGATACTGGGAGAGGGTTCAGAGGAGGCAAACCATTGTTCGCCGCGCCCTGCTGCGCCTCGGCCGCGGTCACGGCGGCGGTCATCATCGCTAGACTTATCGCAGCAGCCGATACCGTACCCCGCGCCAGGCGTCGTGCATCATTCTTCCGTCGTTCCATTTTGTTCTCCCTGGTATTGTTGCTCTCTGTTCCGGATGCTTTGCTGCATCGTCTCGACCCCGATAAACCCGCGGCCGTTTTGTTGACGTAATCTTGGCCAGCTCACACAGCCGGCATGCCGTGCCCCACCTACTGGTGCTCCATTCTCCAGCTGAGCGGCCCGGCGGTTCACGCCGGTGCATCAAGGCGACGAGGGGATAAGGATCAGGCCGCAAATCGCTCCTGGCGCAGCCTTCGACACTTCCTCGACAACGTTAGGCAGGAATTGGATGACGCTCGCTCCGAACACTGCAAAAGCCGTGGCAAGACCGCGGACCGCGATGCCGACCTGGAGACTGATCGAGACGACCTGCGTGGGCTGTCAGGCAAAACAATCTGAATAGCCAAACGCCAAGTGCGCCGGCAACGCTCGTACTGTTCCATCCCCCGCGTTGGCGCCCGCTCAAATCAATCGTGGTGGATCCGTATGCATTCTCCGGCGGAAAATGTCCGCTGGTCCTCAACGCCACAGTTTTGCACGAGAGCGCCCAAACGTTCCTGCATGCGCGCCAGCCAAGACCATCTATGCGAAACACAGATTGCCCTCCACTGGAGGCAACAGTCCTGCACCGCGCGCAGCTGGATCGCCAAACAGCAGTCTCTGCTCAACCAGATTCGGAGTAGCCACCGAAACGAGCAGCTTCGCCATGGAGGCGATGCGGACAATCGAGTCTAACTCTATGGTCAGCTGTTGCTCGTGATTTTGAAAACCTAGCGCTCGCAACAGGGCGATCTGGTCACACTGGCCGATGGGAGTGTCAGCGCGCGGAACGATGGTGGCATCAACGTCCCGCCGGATGATATCAGTCAAAGAAGCCAGGCAGGAGCGGGACAACCTAACGGCACCACGACCGACGATGTCCATGGAATCAGTAGCGATCGCCCTTTCCGACATGCAGGCCTCCCCCAACGTCGGTTGCTCTGCGTCAGCGACAACCGTTTCGTTTTCCTAGAGTTCAGTTGTTAGCATGAGGGGCGGGAGGCGGTTTGTTGCCTACTCTCAAGTCGTTCGGCAGAGACTCTACTTGTCATCGACCGGAGAAATCAGCATGCATTGATCTGCCAGGATGAGAATGCCAACACGCCCCAAACGATTGCCCGCGTCGGCTTGCGCCGCATGGTGCAAGACGGGGCACGAGTTTCTTGAAACGACCATGGTTGGTGAATTGGTCGAAGCATCAAAAACGAGAACGGCGGCTTCTCTTTGATCGTTAGGACCAGCGCATGTGTATTGGCGAAAAAAATGGCGAGAGCGTTGTGTTCTCGCCAAGGTTCTTCTGGGAGGATAGTTAAAATAGAACAGTTTCGTAAATTCACTGCCGTCTGTCGGTATTTCAACCGAAAGCACGTGCAAGCAAGTCGTGGGTTTAACGGAGCGACCTCAACGTTTCTTAGCACGAATCTAAGAGCTCTACTTGAGGCATGAGATACGTTGGTTTGTCACTAAAGCGCAGGATGGATCTGCCCAAAGAGCTCTCATCCTAATTCGCTGATCGACAATCGACGTTCTGGCATAGGCCCCCCTTGGGAAGCTTAGCCAACAATGTAATTCAGCCTCAAACTCGGAGGGCAAACATCGATCTCAGAGCCGCGTACGCCCCGGCGAGGTTCCAAAGCGCTTCTTGTATGCTCGCGAAAACTCCGCCAACGATTTGAAACCAACTTCGTATGCGACCTCAGACACTGTGCAGGTGCGCCCCTTTTGGCAGAGAAGGGTGTGAGCCGTTTCCAGTCTAAGCTCTTTGACACGCTCCATGACCGTCTGGCCACTCCCGCGATAGACCTTATGTAGGTAGCTTTCGGAAATGCCACATGCTCTGGCTATCATAGATGGAGACAGGTCTGGCCGTGCGTGGAGCCGGGCGATGTGCTTCTCGCTGCGCTCGCGCTGCGCGAGGAGAAGTACACCTTCCTCCGATTCGGAAGCGTCTGCCGCCGCAAAACAAAACGCAGCGATGTCGCAAATCTGCTGTTCCAAAAGCGTTGCCGAACGCGTTTCGAGTGGACTCGTCAAGGCGCTTACTTTTATCAGAATGTCCTGCAAAAGTTCTGGTAGTATTTGGCTAGCGTCTACGCGAAGAAAGCTGCTGTTAAACTGTTTGCCTATCCGCTGCTTCATTCTGCAAATCGGAATTTGAATATTTAGCGTTTCGTATGAGTTGCATGCAAAAAATTCTGCGGGGCGCGAATTATCAAGCAAGAACATTGAACCCGGCCCGAGCGCGAGTCCGTCGTTGCCCATCCGAATACTTGCCTGACCTCGTTGCGGAAATGCGAGCGAGTAGAACGCCTGCTCCGGGTTGGCTTCGGTCCGTCTGAACCGCAGGCCTTCAAAAGAAATTCGATTGGCTCTCAACGAGGCGACTTGGACGGAATGCAAATTGCCGGAGAATGATTGGTGCTCCTCCCGAAAAAGCTGCACTCTTCCCCAGATCGAGCCGAAAGCAGAAGACCAATATTCGACCTGCTCAGCGAGTTCCACATCCGAAGTGCGAGCGACAAGTATTTCGGTCGAGCCGGGTTGTTTCCACATTGATGGGCCATGCCTTGAATTAGCGTCCAGTATGCCAATGGCGGGGAAAGCACGCAACTGGGAGTGTTTGGGAGCGCCAGGAACAAAGCACAGTGAGCCATATCGCAAACCCAGCTCGCGAAAACCTGTCAAGGAGACGCACAGACCTCAGGCCTCTTAGGCCCCGGGCGATCCAACAGGGCAAAGGCGAGAGTTGACCCCTTATGAAGTGCGTCAGGCCGGAAGAGGTGGGCTTTTGCCCAACACGGCTCGCCCGACTGGGTGAAGTGATCAAGCAGCAAGTTGAGGGCGGGATAATTCCCGGCGCAGTCGTGCTGTTGGCGCGTTTTGGTAAGCCGGTAATCTTCGAAACCTTTGGATATTGCGATCCGGCCAGGGAAGTCCCGATGCGGCGGGATTCCCTGTTTCGGCTGGCTTCGCTCACAAAGCCGATCACGTCGGTCGCGGCAATGATCCTCGTCGAACGCGGCATGCTCTCGCTCGACGAACCTGTCGCGCGTTACCTGCCGGAATTCGACGGTCTCTGTTGTCGTTCGAGCGCCGCCACGCCGCCGATCAAAGTTCACGACCTGCTTCGGCACACTTCAGGCTTCACGTACGGCGATTTCGGGTCTGGGCCTATCCACGAGAGCTATCGCCGCCTCAACGTGTTGGACCCGCAGCAGACCTCGAGCGATCTGGTTGAGAAGCTTGCGCGGATAGATCTCCTCTATGTTCCTGGAAGCACTTTCGAGTATGGCATGTCCACGGACGTGCTCGGGCTGATCATTGAACGCCTTTTGGCCCGCGATCTTCAGGGGGCCTTACATGATCTTGTGTTCGCTCCTCTGGGATTGGACGATACCGGGTTCCTGCTCTCCAGTAGGTCGCAATCGCGTCTTGCCCAGCCTTTTCGAGACCAGGCATCGGGTCGAATGCCGTGGATGCCCGCATTCTGGGAGAGCAACGTATCGCCATCTTGGTATTCCGGCGGGGGCGGCCTGCTCTCAAGTGCTCACAATTACTACGCATTCCTTCAAACGCTTTTGGATGACCTTGTTCATGACCAAGGCGTTCTCCTGAGTCGTGCCACGGCTAGCTGGATGGTTGCAAACCATCTTCCGGCGCAGGTGAACTTTGGAGCGTACATGCCAAGTCTCGGCGCGTTGGCTCCTCTTCCAGAACTGGGGCAAGGATTCGGTTTGGGCTTTCTGATTAGAACTCATCGCGGTCTAAACTCGCTTCCAGGATCTGTCGGTGACTTCTCTTGGGCCGGGATATCAGGAACATATGCCTGGGTAGACCCAGCCGAAGAGATGGTCTGCGTCTTCATGATGCAGGCTCCCGATCAACGCCATCACTGTCGGCGGCTCCTTCGTCAGCTTGTTTATCAGGCACTGCGCGGCGGAAAGAACCTTTAGGAGAACATGGAATTATGTCTCGATGTCGTATCGCAATCGCAGTTCTGTCTGCGCAGTTGGCCTCGGTTGCTGTTTTCGCGGCAGAGCCGGGAGTGTCGGCAAACCAAATCAAAGTCGGGCAAACGACGTCTTATAGCGGCCCAGCTTCTCAATACGGCCTCATAGGCAAAGTGCAAGACGCGTACTTTAGGATGCTGAACGAGAAAGGGGGAATCAATGGGAGGAAAATCGAGCTCCTGTCCAAAGACGACGCCTATTCGCCGCCCAAGTCGGTCGAGCAGCTGCGAAAGTTGGTCGAAGACGATGAAATTGCGTTCATGTTCAACAGTTTTGGAGGACCAACGAACGCTGCACAGGCCAAATATCTCAACAGGCAGAAGATACCGCAATTGTTCGTTGCGACAGGAGCGCACTATTGGGGTGACGTGAAGGACTATCCCTGGAGTATGGGGTGGCAACCAAGTTTTCGGTTTGAAGCAAGAGCCTTTGCGCGGGACGCAATCGACAAGAATCCGGCTGCGCGCATTGCGGTGCTCTATCAAAACGATGACTTCGGTAAGGACTATCTGCTCGGGGTCAAAGACGTGCTCGACAAGCAGAATTCGGCAAAGCTAATCTCAGAATTCAGCTATGAGACGAGCGCCCCCACGATTGAATCCCAATTTGTGAATGTGCGAGCGGCCAGCCCCGATGTGGTCATACTCGCAGCCATTCCAAAGTTTGCCGCGCAGTTCGTACGCAAGCTCGTTGAGATGAATTGGTCCCCCACTGTTTATGTAACCGGTGGCGCCTCATTGGTGCCCGTAACAACGGAAACAGTGAGGGGTAGAAGCGATCTCTCCCTGTATACGGCGACCTTTTTCAAGGATTGGAACGATCCCAAATGGAGGGAAGACCCTTCGCTCGCGGAGTACTTCGATTTCATGCGAAAGTATATGCCGGGAGTGCAAGACAACGATTTCGCTCCTGTTTATGGCTATTCGGTCGCTCAGACCGTGGTCGACGTACTATCCCGTTGCGGGGATGACCTCAGCAGGGGAAACATCATGAAGCAGGCCTCAGACATAAGGGACTTGGCCCTACCCCTGCTCGCGCCCGGTATCGTTCTAAATACCGCTCCTGACGATCATTTCCCAATTGAGCAGATTCAGCTTGGCAAGTGGGACGGCTCAACCTGGCGACCGGCGGGAGCGCTGATTTCAGTGAGGTAGCCGCTCCACTGCATCCACACCATAGAAGATCCAATTAGGGTAGGATAAATGCCAACTGTCGCCGTGCTGGGCTGCGGGTTGATCGGTTCGAGCTGGATTGCGGCGTTCTCGACGCAATGCCAAACGGTTAAAGCGTGGGATCCACAACATTCTCTCATTCAACTTGATACTTCAAGTTCAATCCAATGGTGCGGGACGCCTGAAGACGCTGTAGAGGGCGCCGATTTTGTTCAGGAAAGCGCGCCCGAGGATCTCGCTGTTAAACGCGAGTTGTACGCAAGGCTTTCCAACAAGCTTGCATCACATGCGATCGTTGCCTCTTCTTCGTCGGCTTTGCTGCCGTCCGACCTCCAGGCGGGATTAAGCTTCGCCGAGCGGGTTCTCGTGGGGCATCCCTTCAATCCGCCTCATCTAGTCCCGCTGGTTGAAGTGGTCGGCGGCCGCGATACCGCTCCTTCGGTGCTTGAGGAGGCCGTGCGATTTTACAGGGCAATCGGCAAGCGTCCGATTAGGTTGAACGTCGAGCGAAAAGGCCATCTCGCAAATCGCTTGCAGGCAGCGGTATGGCGTGAGGCGGTCGACGCTGTCGCGACAGGACAGGCGACCGTGCAGGATGTGGACGCGGCTATGATTTACGCATTGGGTCCGCGATGGGCTCTCCTGGGGCCCTTTGCAACGTTCCACTTAGGTGGTGGCTCAGGCGGCCTAGCTCACTTCATGGACCATCTCGGGCCCGTATTTGAAGACCTTTGGGACGATGCTAAGCGTCCAACTATGAACTCCGAACTCAAACGTGAATTAATTGACAGCACCCAAAAGCAAATGGGTGGCCTTTCAGTCGATGAATTGACGCAACTTCGCAATGATGGCCTGAAATCCATTTTGATGAGTGCGGCACTGCAATTCTCGCCCGAAACAAGGGCATCGACGGCGGAGAGATTGAACCCGTGAGATGCCGTTGGATATTATTCCGGTGCCGAACAGTCGGGAATGCTCGATCGATTGGGCATGCAAGTGCTTGATTGTGTCCGCCAGGAAGAACAATTGGTTGGACAAGTGAAGCTCGTCGATTGACACCGCGACACCTTGGCAAGCGTACATTGCGCCTTCGAAAACGTCGCCGCAAGGTTCGGAGGTTGGGGCAAGAGAAAGGCCCCCGCGAGCGGCTTTCGGTGACCGGCCGGCGTCAATCGCCGAATTCCAAATCAGGGCGAACACGCAGTCGCCGCCCCGGCTGGCGGCGCGACCAAGCTCGGCTTAGAGCGGGCGATTAAGGGTGTCGCAGCCGCCGTCAGCGACAGGCTCACATCGTCCTTGCCGTTGTTTCATCGTAGCGGATTCAACCGTGCGCGGCTCGACGCCGTGGGTGAATACCCCCTAGTCAAGATGGCCGCAGCTCTCTTGTCCCGTTTCGGG